>JBBQMA010000031.1:0-11053 GCA_038328415.1 Chitinophagales bacterium
GAATAGCCAGTACGGCCGCGCCCCTGTAGGTATCCCTAAATTGGAGTTCTGCGAGGGATTTGCCAACAAACGGCGAATTGGGAATGACCAGCATTTCGAATAGTTTGGCGCCGTTCGCTTCTTCTCCTAAATCCCCTTTGACAAGAATCCCCTGCCTGACTGCCAATGCCTTGAGCCGGGATATATCACATCGAACTTTGAGCGTATCACCGGCCCTAAGTTCTGTGTAGGACATAGGGTAGTCCAGCGCACCATCTTCCCTGATAAGTTGAAGTATCTCCAGGTCAAGTTCTTTGGTCAAAGGAGACTCGGAAATCTGGAACCCAACGGATTTGGCGTTTGGCAACAATTTAATCTCAGCCAGATAGTGGCTCATTTCAAAGCTATCCTGAACCGGTTTATTGCTTTTGCGATCCGGCAATAAAAACCGGCCGACCACGACCATATAAATGATTCCTGCCGCTAAAAACCACAATCCGGCCTGTGTCATTTCAAACATGCCAATCGGGGGGAGACCATGATCGGTCATTATGCCACTCACCAGGATGTTGGTGCTGGTTCCGATCAGTGTACAAATACCGCCCATCAAGGCGCCAAAGCTCAGTGGCATCAATAGTTTGGATGGACTGATATTTGCATCTCTGGCTACCTGTATTACAACAGGCATGAGCAGTGCAACAACTGCTGTATCGTTTATAAATGCACTTAAAGCCGCAGCGATCAACATGATGGCCAACAAGCAATGGGTCAGGCTTCGTTTGCCGGCGTGGATGAGAAAGTTGCCAAGTTGATTGAGTACACCTGTTTTAAATAAGGCTGCACTGAGCACAAACATAGTGCCCACCGTCAAGGTTGCCGGGTTGCTAAACCCTGCAAATCCCTCCGCCGGCGACAGGATTCCTGTGAGCATAAAAGCAACCATAACCAAAACAGCAACGGTATCCACCGAAAAGCGATTCCAAATAAAGAGAATCATCGCCATAAGGATGATGCTCAATGTGATGAGGATATCTAGTGTCATATCGTTGCAGAGGATACATCTGAAGAGGAAGCAAGGAAATGAAGGTACTTCAAAGTTTGAAAATTACTCTACTTTTTCAGTGCTTTTTTGTGGATTCCTGATTAACAACGAATGACATTAGCACCCCAGGCTAAGCCAATTCCAGTCGCAACCATTTTGAAGTCGCACCATCAATGGGAGATCTGGTTCCTTTCACGCTGGATAGGCTTCATATAAAAAATAATTATTTTAAACGACATTTTGCTCCTTGACTTATATCATGTTTAAAAGGATGCAACACGGCAAACCCTGAAATCCTATTCCATAATGCCACAATTCTTCAAAAATTATCCGGTTCAAATAAATTTCGTTTGATAATCAATTGTTTGATTTGACAAAATAAACGAACATCGATAACTACCCCCCTATACATATTATCGACTGTTTCCGGATAAAATGAATTAAGATTTATTCCCCCTTTTGTGACGAAGGGATATTGCGGGAAATGGCAGGGCATGGCGGGCGATGATAACGGTTTATGACTTAACATTAAACTCAATCCTTCCAACTGACCCGTTGCGCAACGGTGGGTAGACATCTGGGTCTACTTCATAATCATCCAGGAGGTGTGAATTTATTCATAGCTGTTTGATATAGGTGGTTGGTAGGCCATTCTACCTCTACGTTTCTAGGATCCGCCACCGGCGGATCAACGCTACGCCCTTCATTCAGGCCTCAGGTTTGGTTACTTGTTTTGACGGAAAATAAGTAACGAGCCCGGGAGTGGAATCTTTAGGTCAGCGTCACTGGCATTTTCTTCAAAACGGAGCCCTTCCATCGCCATATGCACTCTGCAATTCCTGATTAATAAAATTAAATAATTATTTTGGACACATGTCTATAATACATTAAAATTTTGTAAATGGAATCCAATACATATCCCATTTCACATAATAAAATCCTGCCGGTAAATTTCCAATAAATACTTTTGCTCCAGAGGGGCTTTCCTGAATAATGGCCCCCGATATACTAACAATATATACTGGGCCGATGTAATCTGAAAGGGGGAAATGAATAAAATCTGAAGCAGGGTTTGGGTAAATAGATGGTTTATTTCGAGTATTCACCTGGTTCTTAACAAGCGTATTCAATTCAATTTCTATTGCTCCAATGGATGGCGTAGTTGTAGAAAATGGGTTGCCATAAAAGTCCGATACCGGTTCCGATTGTGGTTTCCCATTTTGAATGGCCGGGCTGCCCGGTGTCAAGTGAAAATCATTGCCTGGTCCATTGATAAACATGGGTGTATTCGACCCATAATTCAAAGGTATAGGATCTTTAATCTGGTCTAATGCAGGCGAATCCCAATATGGACCACTGAAAATAGTATTTATTAAACTGAAATAGATATTGTGGCTGAAAAATACCGCGCCTAGAGGCTGTGTACTCCCATTCATGTAGGCGGAATTGCCAAAGGCAAAAAGATTATTTTCTATACTATTACCGGATAGGGAGGGGTATAAGTTGCTTGTGTTCAGGAAGCGCATGGTAGCCTGCCCACAATTATAGAATGTATTATGGACTACCCTGCAATCTCTTGCTGAAGAAAGGGCCACTCCTCTATATCCTCCTATGATAATGTTGGAATAGAAGTTAATATTTTTAACTTCAAACTCATCGCCTGGGCAATAAAACTCGGGACTGGTATCTCCACCCAGTTCATAGGCTACCCAGGTTCCGCTTGATGCATTTATAAACAGATTGCGATCCATAGTAATATTCGAAGCACCTCCTTTGATGTGTCCACCACTCAGGCAATTCTCAAGTCGATTTCCACGTATTCGACCATCGTGGCAAGTATTAAAGCTCATCGCTTCACAAGCTGGAATATCCTTGAAGGTACAGTTGGTCACTTCAAAGTGGTCTACCCCGGCAAACTTAAACGCGACACTCGCCGAGGCGATGGTCGTATTGGCAAAGGTGCAGCTATCGACAATAATGAATTCTGATTGAGTGTTACAGCTCCCTCCATTATCTATGCTGAACAACCGACCTGGGTAAATGGCATTTCCCTTAAAATTTAGATTTTGAAACTTAATATATGCACAGCGAATAAATTGCCAACCACCAGCAATATCATGACTCTCATTAAGATAGGGTTGGATTACAATCCATGCCGAATCTGTGCCTTGTAAATCTGCAATTGCCTGATACCCAGAATAAGAACCGGCATGCAGAAACACGGTATCTCCGGGTGAAATGGCATTTGCACTCGCCGCTGTCTGAATATTTGGGTAAGCTTGTCCCGTACCCAAATGAACTTGGGCCTTCAAAATAGTTGAGAATAATAAAATTAAAAAAACAATTCCAAGGCTATTTCCAAGCGGCCTATGGGTTAGCGTACTATTCAACATTGTGGTGAGTTAATGATTTTTGTGCAATTAAAACATCATATAAACTATTGACCCTTAAGCCAAATATTTTTCGTTCAATTTCCATTGCTTCATTGCCAATGGCTAATATGTCTCTTCCGCCCACCAAGGTAAGATTAATATATAAGGTAGTCCAAGAGCTAAGCAAATACGAACTAAAGTGTAACTGCGATTTATTGGCAGTGCAATAGGACATGCTCGAATTCCACTCCAAAAATAAAGCTCTCACCTTCATTATGGCGCTATTAGATCAACACCGTATCACATTGGCACCCCAAGCATAGCCAATACCTGCGGCAACCATGCAAATCAAATCTCCGGTTCGCAATAGTCCCCGCTGCACGGCCAGATGGAAGATCAGGATCTGATCCACCTGACCCATGTGCCCATAATGATCCAGATATAGTGTCTGGTCCATGCGAAGGCCCTGTTGCTGGACCATAAATTCAAACATGGAGCGCTTGAAATGCAAAGCGACCAGAAAATCGGGTTTTGCGCCAGGCATTCCCGCTTTGATAAATGCCTTTCGTATGCACAGGTCCCAATTGGCAAGCGATACTTCATTGAGCCGCTCCTTCATATGGGCTTCATCAAAGACCATTAAACTTTTATAGGCAATCTCCAGATTCTCGGTGGTAATGGGGTGGGTAGTGCCTCCGTAACGAACTCCAACATCTCTGGCCAGTGTACCATCGGTAATGATGTGGGAGCCAAGCAGCACATTGTGGTTGTGACCGCTTTGGAGAATAAGAGCACCAGCTCCGGCAGCGAGGTTATACATAAACGAAACTGCAGGATCACGATAGTCAATAAAATCGCCGTTGCGGTAGCCGCCGACGATCAGGACGGTGCGAATGTCCAGATCGGATTGCATCATATCCCTGGCTATTTTCATTGCCGCCACGGTCGTACCGCATCGTTGTTGCAGGTCGATGGCCCAGGCGTTGATGGCGCCAATTTGTTCCTGAATATAGATGCCGGAGGTCGTTAGTGGGTATTCTTTCCATTCTTCGCCGATACACAGAATGACATCAATTTCCTTTGGATCCAGTCCCGTATTGATCAGGGCATCTTTTGCCGCGCGTACGCCCATCTCCTGTGTGCCATCATCCTGTCCAGGAATAGTTTTTTCTAGAATACCAAGTTTATCACGGATCGCTTCTTCCGACCAGTGGCCTAATGTAGCCGCTGCTATTTCTGCGGCGGTTATCCGGCAGGAAGGAATGTAAATTCCTGTTCCCAAGATACCAATAGGAGTAGTTGTTTTCATTTATTTTTGTTGGTCTTACTCCAATTATTTTTTAGTATGTCAACGGTTTGGCAATATAGGTTTCTGTTAATAACCCATTCCGGAGCCATGTTTTTTCAGCCATTTTTCCTGGGCCTTATAGTCCTGCATTACGTTCTCTACCAAGGCCCAAAATCGCGGCGAATGATTCATTTCAATTAAATGCGCCAACTCATGAATGATGACATAATCAAGTACTTTTTGCGGAGCAAATAACAGGCGTGTCGATAAATTAATATTACTTTTACTGGAGCAGGAACCCCAATTAGTGTGATTGTATTTCAGCGAAACATTATTAATTTTTTTTCTAAAATGAGCAGCATTTAATTCATGCACACGTTTTGTAATATCGGGCAAAAAATGAGCACCGATCAAACGGCTGAGCAGGCTTTCTATCGCTGGACCCAGTTGTTTTTCTGTTGCCTTTTCGGGGACATAAAAAACAATGATTCTGTTTTGGGGATTTAATTTTCCGGTCACATTTGTTTTGCCGGGTTCACGCACAAATTGCAGGGTGTAATCACGGTCATTAACCTGCAATACTTCCCCATGGTGATAAATCTTCAACCGGAACCGACTATATTTTCCAGGTTGCCGCTCAAGTTGACCGATTAGCCACGCACGGAATCGTTGAATTTGTGCATCTTGTTCGGTGACATCAAAATAGCGGGATATACGCATGATGGCGCCTCCCTTTCCGATAGCAATTCTACTGTTTGCGCGGGCCTCCCGGATTACGGTGACCGGTACCGTAAAGTCGAAGTGCTCCAATGCAAATCGGGTTTCTTCGGCTTGCTGGACCGGTTTTTTTCGCAAGGAGTCAAACAGCCCCATACCTGATGGGATTTATCCGTGTTGATTTTCGAATGCCCGCATCACATCCACCAAGGCTTCCACATTTTGCAGCTCCAGCGCATTGTACATACTTGCTCGGAAACCCCCTACGGAACGATGACCTTTGAGTCCGACTATACCTGCCTCTTTACATTTGCCCAGAAATGCGTCATTCAGGCTATCGTTGTGGAGCACAAAGGTGGCATTCATCCAGGACCGGTCAGCGGTAACCGTAGTGCCGCGGAACATACTGTTACGGTCAATTTCAGCATATAAACAAGCCGCTTTTGCACGATTCCGTGCTTCCATAGCAACCAGTCCGCCCTGTGCTTTGATCCAGCGCAACGTGAGCATGCTGACATAGATAGAGAAAACGGGCGGTGTATTGTACATCGATTCGCTCTTGATGTGCGTGCGATAATCTAACATGGTTGGTATATGTCGCTTCACCGTACCGAGCATATCTTCCCGAACAATGACCATGGTCGCACCGGCAGGGCCCATATTTTTTTGCGCGCCGGCATAGATCAATCCAAATTTTTCAATTGGTACCGGGCGGCTGAATATGTCGGATGACATATCGCAAACGATGGGCACATTGGTTTCGGGCCAATGATGGTACTGGGTGCCGAAAATGGTATTATTGGAGGTGATGTGCAGGTATTTGGCATCAGCAGGAACTACAAAATCCTTCGGAATATGGGTGAACTGCTCAGGCTCCGAGGACCCCACTACATTTATATTGCCAAAAGCTTTGCCTTCTTTGATCGCATTGGTGGCCCAAGTGCCGGTATTGATATAGGAAGCTGTTTCGTTGTCATTTAGCAGGTTCATCGGCACCATAAAAAACTGCGTACTGGCGCCGCCGCCAACAAATAAAATTTTATAGTTCTCCGGCAGTCCTAATATCTCCCTTGTAAGGGCAAAACATTCATCCATCACAGCTACAAAATCCGAACCACGGTGGGAGACCTCCAGTAGGGAAAGCCCGCTATTATTGAAGTTTAGTACTGCTTGGGCAGCCTCCTCAAAAACCTCGCGTGGAAGGATTGCAGGACCGGCAGAAAAATTGTGCTTTTGTGAAACGGCAATTGTGCTCATATTGGAAATATATTTTTGCAAAGGTAATGAATGCGCCTGGATAGCCAAGAGGCGCAATATGATGAGTTGGGTATGGCTTTGACGCGGGGTCCACGGAATGGTAATTGAGCAGATGTTTGATGCCGGGATAGCATTTAGTTCACCTATTTTTGTAACTTTCGGCTCATGAGGCTTTCCGGACTTATCCTTTTGTTTCAACTGGTCATTGGGCAGTTCGTTTATGCCCAACCCGCCTGCGTGGAAAATAATTGCTGCTGTGGCGATCCGCTGGAACTGGCAGTTCCGAGTGGTGATTTTGAGGATCCCCCATTTGCCAATCCGATCATCGTTTATTTTCCGGCTCAAAATTTTGGCGCCTGGACCGTTCTTGCCGGTTCTGTCGATGTACTTGGTGCCAATTATTCCAATTGGGCTCAGGGTAATCCCAATGGGCCCTCACAGTTTATTGATCTTCACGGAAACACACCCGGCACGATGGCTACAACCTTGAATGGATTGGTAGCAGGATATACCTACACATTAGTATTATGGTATGCTAAAAATTCCGGTGCATCATCGGCCAATTGCCAGGTAGAAATCGCCAATGGCGCCTGGCTGGATGAAACATTTACCGCCTCCAATAACGGAGCTGACGGCTGGCTTGAACGCTGTTTTGAGTTTACAGCCCAAGGCACCTCCGCTGAGTTGCGTTTTACCGGGTCGGGAGGCGTTACTGCCGGAGGTGTTCTCTTGGATGATATTACCCTTTGGGGTTGCCCCGCCGATACAGAAGATCCTGTTGTTCAAAATATCCCCATCACGCCGCTTAATCTGGAATGTAGTGATCCCCTTCCTGGTCCCGAAAATCTGATCGTAACGGATAATTGTCCGGGCGACATTGACATTGTTTTTACAGAGGACAATTTGCCACAGCCCTGCTTTTTTGACCTGCTCCGTACCTGGGTTGTCACAGATGGTTGCGGTAATACTATCACATTGGAACAAGTCATCACCGTTCGTGATACGGAACCTCCATTATTTCTTGCCTCTCCATCCGATTATGTCACTGCCTGTGGCGGAGATTATCTGGCTGAATTTTACAATTGGATCCAGGATAACGGTGGCGGAACCGCTTTTGACAATTGCGAACAAAATGTACAGTGGGATGCAGATTTTATCCAGGAGCCGGATGGGTTATGTGGTGAAACACCAGTGACGTTTACCGTGACCGATGGGTGCAGCAATAGCTTTAGCATTGAGGTGACATTCATCATAGCTGATATCAGTCCTCCGCAACTATTAACACCGGCAGAGGATGTGACCATTTATTGCGCAGCAAATCCTTCGGACAGCATGAATATCTGGTTATTTATTCATGGAGGAGCTACAGCTTCAGATCCCTGTGGACCGGTTATCTGGAGTAATGATTTTAATGGGGATATTCTTCCTCTTGTCATTCCTGTTATGTTCACAGCAACCGACGCATGCAATAATTCGTCCACCAGTACAGCTTTCTTTTTTCAGATTACTAGTTCGGATACCCTATTTCAAACGGGTACGACCTGCGATCCCTTACTGGCGGGCCCCGACACGGTCAGCGTGACCATTGAAGGATGTGAAACAGTTACCATTACCTCGGTAACATTCATCCCGGGTGATATCGTCCTGCTGCAACAATACGTATGTGACCTGCTAGCAGCCGGCAGCGATACGGTCCTTTTAATGAATCAGGCCGGCTGCGACAGTCTGATAATTACACAATCAGACTATGTGCCAGCCGATACATCCATCCTGACGGCAACAACCTGTGATCCAGCTTTGGCCGGTACCACCACGCTTGTTCTGCAAGGGTCAATTTGTGATAGCGTAATCCTGACCGTAACTACCTTGCTGCCCTCTGACAGCAAGGCCGTTATCCTCAGCACCTGTGATTCATTGGCTGCCGGATCAGATACACTATTGCTGAGCAATCAGTGGGGCTGTGATAGTACTGTCTATGTGCAGACCCTCTTTACCGGTAAATTTATTGATCTCTCGACCACATTACTTTGCGGTAGCGGCGTTCCCTATTCGGATACGCTGGTGGTTACCGGAGGCAATTGTGACAGCTTGTTTGTTACGAATTATTTTTATAAAACACCGGATACAACGTTTCTAAGCGAAAGTACCTGTGACCCTGCAATGAGCGGCACAACGGTCAATATATTGACTGATGTTATAGGCTGTGATAGTACGATCATGACAACGGTGAATTTATTATCGTCGGATACGACGCACACTATTGGCAAAGTATGCGATAGTGCGCAAGCCGTGCATGACACGGTGCTCTTTCAAAACCAGGCCGGCTGTGATAGCCTAGTCATGATTGACATAGCGTATGTTGGGATTGACACCTTGTTTATCCAACAATTTTCCTGCGATTCGGCCCAAGTGTCAACCGTTGTCTTTGTATCACCGGGTCCTTTTTGTGATACGATTCGTGTGGTGGAAACGCTTTGGTCGGCATTTAGCCTAAGCCGGGATACACTTTATTCCTGTGACCCAAGCGGGCCGGTTGCAGATACGATTGTCTTTACCAATTCGACAGGGTGTGATAGTCTGGTCATTCAACATTGGGTGTACACATCGCTATCAGCCGGCATTATTGGTGGTGATGAAACCTGTTCCGGATTCGCTGATGGCTGGATCCAATTGGTGAATGGTGCGGGTGGCCTTGCGCCATACAGTTACCGAATCGGCAGCGGATCCTTTCAGGCACAATCGTTATTTTCCGCATTGAGTCCGGGTGTTTACACCTTGGAATTGCAGGATGCCCGGGGATGTAGCCGTGTATTTAGTGGGTCGTCTATACAGGCCGGACAAGTTGTGATCGTTGATGTCGGTGTCGACCAGACGGTTGTTTCGGGCACGTATGTTGATCTGAATGTTACATCAAACCAGTCTTTAGTTCAAATACAGTGGCAGGCAACAGACCCTGTAGAATGTCCGGGATGTCCCACTACCCGACTAGGACCGGTGTCGGTGGATCAGTCGGTAACGGTGCAGGTCGTTTCTGACCTGGGTTGCCTTGGCAGCGATGTGACGGATATCCTTGTGAGTCATAGGGGGTCGATCTATATTCCTAATAGTTTTTCGCCGAATGAAGACGGCATCAATGATATTTTTTCTGTTTACGGAAATCCTCAAGTTGCAGGGGTGCGTCGTCTTGCCGTTTACGATCGTTGGGGCAACGCATTATATGACCGCGAGGATTTGCCGGTCAATGATCCTTCGGTGGGATGGGATGGCTATTTCCGCGATAAAAAGCTGGATCCTGGCGTTTACATCTATGTAATTGATGTTTTATTTACAAATGGCAGCAGCCGATTGTTTAAGGGAGATGTGACATTGCTGCGTTAAGTAAGGGGGAGGTCTGCTGCCGTCGGAGTAAGGCAAGTTATGGGTTAGATAGTTTCAGGTTTCAGTTGCGAAGTATCAATACTTCCGAAGTCGCTAAGGAGCATCGTCTTGATTTCAATTTTTGGGTTTATATCAATTAGGTCTTACCCTTTACCTCAATTTTTGCATCGCCCACAGCCTTTCAAGTTCAGGATTTATGACTGACAACTCGCCAACCAGGACAACAAAAACAGCGATGAGTTATCGGTTGCCCGCATTCGGTTCTCATTCTAATTTTTACAGTTTGCAGTCATGACGCTGCGGTTTTGATCTAAGATCAGAGGTCCTTTTTCTCTGAAAAAATGACCATTGGGATTCCATATATTATAAATAACGCGCAACAAAGTAAACCAATACAACCTTTTGGCACGATAATCGTTTAGTTAAAAGCTTAACATAGAATATATTATGAAGGTATTGATGGTTTGCCTCGGGAATATTTGTCGCTCCCCACTGGCAGAAGCCATATTCCGTCAAGAAATAAAGGCGCGAGGTCTGGACTGGAGTGTAGACTCTGCAGGCACCAGTGGCTGGCATGAAGGCGACTTGCCAGATTCCCGTTCGATTGAGGTGGCCCGACGATTTGGGGTGGATATCACTGATCAACGTTCACGTCCTATAACAAAAGAAGACCTGAATGCCTTTGATTTCATTTTTGCCATGGACCATGCAAATTTGGCGTTCATGTTAGAAATGGCAGGCAATGGAAAGGTAAAAGCTCATATCGACCGATTTCTTGAATTTGCGGGGACTAAAGGCAAACTTGATGTCCCGGATCCTTATTGGGACGACAATGGATTTACGGCCGTATTTCAACTGCTCGAAGAGGCGGCAGGCCGTGTCATTGATCGAATGATTATCATGTCAAAAGGTGACGCCGTCCTTTCGCTGGAGGAAGAGCATTCCTCAAATGGCCCCTACTCTAATTGAATTTTAAGTAAATAAATGATCTATATCATCGCATTTTATCGGTGACCCCTT
>JBBQMA010000032.1:0-10987 GCA_038328415.1 Chitinophagales bacterium
TGGAATATCCACTTGAATCGCTCCGTCCCCCTTCTTCCAGCAGATTTCATCCAGGAGTAGAATGGCCGCTGACAATTCCTTACTGACCGTGGTGAGCACAATCAAACTGTCACAACCCGTCCAGGATTGTAGCCAAACAGTGTCCGTAGAAACACCTGTGCCCAGGCAATCATAAAGCGTATCTCTGGTCAACAGCTCTGCCGTCCATTTTACTTCGGTGACCACGACGGAGTCGCAATATTGCCCGGCAAAAACGTTTATGAATTCTCCCGTTTGAGTGGAATCGCAGGTCTGAGTCTGCATATAAACAGTATCCGTCCCGGCATACCACACATCATGAATAACCAGACTATCACACCCCGCCTGGTTCAAGAGGAATAGCGTATCCAATCCGGCATCTGCCTTCTGACAGGTGGCACTGGATAGCACCAGAATATCGGGCTGGGCATACGAGTAATGAGTAATGATCAGGCTGTCACAAGGGCCGGATTGGATGAGGAGGGTATCGCTATGATCCACTCCCAGTCCACAAATATTCACGTCCACATTCGTCTGTAGCAGGGTAGTCAAATTATAATCCAGGATGATCAGGCTGTCGCAACCAAACTGGGAAGCTAGCCACAAAGTATCCTTATCTATCTGCTGCGGATCACACGTCTGAATCGTGAATGACAATTCGTAGGAGGGTTTCCAGAGCGTTTCAAGGATAAGGACACTATCACATCCATGGACATTTTGTAGATGAAGAAGGGTCACCCCGGCCTGGGAAGAATCACATGAATGGGTGGTGACCTGGGTACTGTCAGGTGAGTGGACTGAAATCAGTTGACACGTCGTATCTGATGATCCGCAAGCTGATTGGACAAATGCACACATCGCCCACATTCCTGCTTGTTCTGCTTTCAGCCAGATGGTGGTATCCGTTTGCCCACCCAGGATAAGTCCAGGTGACCCGACCCATTGTATCTGGCTGCTCGTATCAAGTCCTGCTGATAGGAAAGTGATCTTGACCGAATCCCCCGCACAGATACCTGATGGCCAGACGACCGCTGGAGGGGGTGGAGGTTCAGTGTTAAGTAGGACCATCACGCAAGTTGTGTCAGCACATGCTATACCAAAGGCTTCATGCGTTTGGATGACGCAATATTGACCAAGAAGGCTCACAGTGATCACCACAGAATCAGGATTGCTGATAATGCCACCTACTGGGCCAGTCCATTTGAACTTGGTTTTTCCGAGGCTATCTGCTAAAAAGGCCGACCCGGAAGCATTAAGTTGTATCGTTGCTTGATTGAAACAATCCAGTGAATCCGGAGGGTCGATGACTGCTTTGGGGCGAAGGATCACCAAATCCAGGACGACTGTACTATCACAACCGTTCCGGTCCATACATTTAGTCAAATACACGCCCGTACTATCGAACAACTGGCTGCACACCTGTATGGTATCATTCCCGCATGTGGCTATGTGTAATGTATCCGGCGATGATACAGGGTAATGAGTAATCGTACAATACACAACACTGTCACACCCTTGCCAAGACGGCAGAACCACTTCAAAAACGCCTTCATCCTCAAATTCTTCCCCGGCACAAACAGACTTATTCCCGGGGCAGGCAAACAGGTCGACAAAAGTGGGTTCGATATCAATGACATCGACATCGATACTGGTTGTTAAACATCCGCCATTAAATGAATACCGAATGGTATACGTCCCTCCAGAGTAATTCTGTTGTGAAATGGATAATACATCCGTTGTTTCACCATGTAATGCTACACCGTCCAGGTACCATTGCCATTCACCTCCATTATGATCCACCCAGGCCAGAAGAGTCAGATTATCCTCGCAAGGCGCCCCTTGCTGGACGACTTCCAGACCCTCTACAGGTTGGAGTTCTTCCAGCATCAAATTGTCATAATAGAAATAAGGAAGACAAGGGGCCATAGTGCCATATCCAGACGGTAAGACGCAAGGTGGTCCAATCATCAATGCGTTCACATTAAATGTTGGTACCAGACTGAGCGTCAATTCACTCCATTCTGCACCTGGTACATAATATCCACTTCCAATGACTTGCCAGCTCGGATCCACCGAACTAGGACAATCGTAGGTCAAAAGAGGTGTGTATATACAGTTGGCACTGCCAAAAAATGTTACTTCTACAGGTGGATAGTAAATGACTCCATTATTACAGCTGCTCCCATCGTTGGATATGGGTGTGGAGGCAATTTGAAGTCTCAGGTCATATTTCTTTCCAGCAAGCAGGGTGGCCGTCAGACAAGAGGCGATGTATTCCTTCCATCCATCAGAATAAATCGTCCCAGAACATCCGTCTCCATCGGGAAATGGAACCAGACCCGCCTCGACCATTGGTACGAACAGATAACCACAAGTATTAAAATAATCTGAAGTCCCCGATGTAGCCTGGATCCAGCCTTTGGTGCATTCCATTTGAGAGGGACCATCGGGGCAACAATTGAAATTCTCGAAGGACGGATTCGGGATCATGTCCGTGACATCAGCCGGGATAAAAATTCCATCACAGGGACAACCAGGGTCATTGAGATCGATCAGTCCATTTCCGTCATCATCTATACCATTGTCACACACTTCCTGCCCGGAAAGGACCAGTCCGAATAAGCTAAAAACCAGGATCGCAAAAAATCTAAGCATGGTGAAGATCACATAAAAGAAGCCAAAGAGAATCATTCTATTGGTTGGCCGCTTATTATCGGGCTAGGTAATACATTTTTAGAATAAATGCAAGGAAAAGTTATAATTTAATACTATTGTTGAGAACTTTTTTGGACCTGGCGTTGGGACATTATTTCATCACCTTCTCCAATTTGCCACCCTATTTTGAATCGGCAGATGAAGAAGCAAATCGGCTAGATTTTGTGTGAGTTATTGATTAAGAGATTATCAATTTGCCTAAGTCCAACCCATTCAGGGTTGGATGTGTTTCAGTGGTTTGCCCCGTGCTTCACCCAAGGTTAAACATATTCAACCCCTGCCGGGGTTGCCATTCGGTGATAAATTTAAAATCATGCCTACAACAAAATTCGAACAACTAAAATTTGTTACGACCAAATAAATTGAATGTGAAGTGGAATAATTTTACATTCAATTCCGAGAAGGATAAAGGTCTACAATTTGATAGCAACTCGCACAAGAAGGAAAACAACTCAAACATGACGGTTGAGTTGAATTAATGGATAAGGAAGGTCGGTGAGCCTCCTTCCATTTTAAGTTATCATACGGTTTGGAATACCCCAATTTGGATTCACATATCGTTCGAACAAAATGTAATTAAGTATACAAATTCATTCAGAAGCCTTAATGGCTTCAAATTCCATGGCCTCAAGAAGATCCCATCCTTTTAAGGGATTTTAGGAACATAAATTCAAGACTGTCCAATTGCAAGGATGTCTTGATCTTAAGACACAAGGGGGTATAAAATCGCCCCGACAATTGCCGGGGCGAAAAGGGAGGAAATGGCTTTGAGGATTTGCGGTTTATTCGATAATCAAAGGCTGTGTTAGTATGGATCCATTGGTCAATCGGGCGATAACCTGATACAAACCCGATGGCAAATTCTCAATATCAATCAACATTGAATCCGCATCCAAGATCTGGGGAACACCACGCCATACGGACTGACCTATGGCGTTGTAAAGTTCAACCAGATGGATGGATTCAACGTCCCTAGATCGGACCAGTCTGAACTGTCCACTTGACGGGTTAGGGAAAATCCTTATTGACCCACCCTCTCCCGGCCCATCCACCGAAGTAGATGTACCGAGTTGAATCTGGATGTCTTCAACTTCACCCTGCGCAAACAGGCTGCATGCCTCCGGCAACGTCGAATCATCACCAAGGTCTGTGTATTTGCAAGATACCCGCATCCATGCAAGCCCGGATTGGGCATATTCAGGAATAGTGAATTGAATGTCTGCAGGACCCTGACCAAGCGATTTAGCATCATACATCATTTCGCCAAAATCCAGAAAATCACCATCCCTGTTCAAATCCAACCACACCCTGATATAATAATGCATGGGACTGCCGGAATAACCCGGATTCACATTCAGATTCACCGAACTTCCATGGGCCAGTAGTTGATCCCAGGCATCTGTAGCTCCCCATCCACAGTTATTTCCATTGACATATTGCTCACCATTCAGCGTGAAATCGTCAACCCATATGGCTCCGGCATCTTCCCCGCGGGAAACACAAAGGGGCGGATTGGACAGATAATTAACCTGGATGGTAAAAAAACAAAATGAAACATTTCCGCAAATGTCTTCCGCCCAATACTGGACATTATAGGTGCCGGGAAAATATGTATCACCATTCAAATGCGTTGACTCTACAGTAAAATCGCTGCACAGATCCGCAATTTCCGGCTCAGGCCAGGACACCTGTACAGGGCACCAGGTATCGATATAAACCTCAATGTCCTGAGGGCAAGGCACAAATACCGGTGGCGTGATGTCCTCCAATATGATCCACTGTTCGCAGGAACTTTTTTTCTCCGGTTGCCCGACAACAGTCAGCGTCCAAACTCTACCCAGCGCAATACTACCCGGACATCCGGATGTGTCCGTGATAAATTCGGAATAAGTCAGATCCATTAATCCACAATTGCTTGGGCCAACCAGAGTAGGTTCGCCCGTAGCATCCGGACCGATATAATCACCGGGACATCCCACATATTTAGCCGGACAAACCAGATCAGGTGGTGTACAACAAGCCGAAATGGTGACCTTAAATTTGCATTGGGTAATGTTCCCACAACCATCCGTAAAGACGTAAGTCACTGTAGTCACCCCTTCCGAAAATAGATCTCCAGGATTATGGGATGCCGTAACATTCACTGCTCCGCAATTATCGGTCGCCATGGGAATAGCCCAGGAAACATTTGCTTTGCAATCATTTCCGGGGTTGACCGTGACATCAACAGGACAATTTGAGACAATCGGAAATTGATTATCCTTGAGTGTCAGTGACTGCGTAGCCGTGGACTGATTTCCGCAATCATCCGTAGCCGTCCACGTCCGGATTACCTGCTCTCCGATTTTACAATCACCCCAAATCCATGCATCGGCATAGCTAAGATTAACATCGGAACAATTATCCGAAACAGTCGGTGTAGCAAACGAAATCGGATCGTTCGGACACAAGGTCAAATCATTTGGAATGTTGATAAACTGAGGTGCAATGCTATCCTTCAGCTCAATGATCTGGATACATTCGGTCTTGAGACCGGCTTCCAGACTATATGTCGCCTTCCAGGTCCGCTGAATTATTTTATCCCAACAAGTTCCCATGCTTAGGATCTGGTCTTGATACTCAAATTCAACAATCCCACAAGGACCATTCGGAGATATTGATGTAGGATAACCGGTAATGGAAGGTATTATAGGTAAGTCCGGACACGTCGTGTAATTTGACGGGCATTGAATATCTGGAGCCTTACAGCATGATGTGACCGTCACATCAAAGGCACATGTTGACTTATTACCACAAGCGTCGGTAAATGTATAGATCACTGTAGTCGTACCTTCTAAAAAGGTCGCACCCGGGAGGTGTGAAACGGTGACCGTTACGCTGCCGCAATTATCCATCGCATTGGGTGGCGTCCAGAATACGCAGGCATGGCAATTGGCATCCGGCTGAACGGTGATGTCCTTAGGACACTCCCATACGACTGGCGGTGTGACATCTTTGAGCTCGATGATCTGTTCACATGTTGAATACAATGTCGGATGGTCCTGGTAGAATGCTTTCCAGGTCCGTTTGATGGTTTTAGACCAGCAATTTCCCGTACTCAAAACGGTATCCCAATACTCCAGATTGACTTTGCCACAACCGCCCTCCTGTGCCGATGCTGAAGCGAAACCTGTGACATTCGGCGACATGGATGTCTCCGGACAACCGATAAACTTCGGTGGACATTGGATAGTCGGTGGCTCGCAACACGGATTGACCGTAATCTTGAACGAACAATACGATTTGTTGCCACAGGCATCTGTAAATGTATAGGTCACTGTGGTAATGCCTTCACCAAACCAGGCGCCGGGCGAATGCGAACTCGTCACCGTTACACCGGAACAATTATCCATTGCATTCGGCGGGGTCCAGCCTACACAAACCTGGCAATTGGGGCCCGGCTCGACAGTTATATCATTCGGGCACTCCCACACAACTGGAGCCTTAACATCCTTTAGCTCGATAATCTGATCACAGGTGCTATATATGGATGGATTTTGGCTGAAAAAAGCTCTCCACGTCCGTTTGATCTTTTTATCCCAGCAACTTCCCTGGCTCAAGATGAGATCTGTATACTCGAAGGTTACCTGACCGCATGAGCCATTTGGGGTGTTAGAAGTGGGATACCCCGTTGTATTTGGAGACATGGACGTCTCAGGACATCCTACAAAATTCGGAGGACAGTTGATATCCGGCGCCCCATAGCAGCAGGCTTTCACGGTAACATTAAAACTACAAGTAGCCGTATTATTGCACCCATCCGTAACCTTATAGGTTATTGTTGTTGTCCCTACCGGGAAAAGTGTCCCAGGTACCGGGCCGCTAAGTTGCACAATCGTCACACATGGAATTTCCATGATAAATTCCTTCGGTGCATTCCCGTTTTCATCCGTCCAAAAGCCATCCGTCCGCAGCATAACATGGTCCTCATTACTTCCAAATCCGTTATTTGGTTGCCCGGCCTGCCAGTTCGTATAACCTAATGACGAATTGTCGACCCATTGAAAAGTGCCTTCAATAGAGGCATCCGACAGACCTATCCAGCCATTTTGGCCCATTAATTTACTTGTAATGAAGGCGTTTTCTCCGGCACCGGAGATCACCGCAAGATGTCCTCCATTTGCATCCGATTGCAATTTAGCCGCTGCCCATGTGGAAGGCTGCAGGGAACAATAATATTTAGATCCCTGATAATCACCCATGTAGATAAACCCTGGGATGGGTGCACCATTTACACATTGACTGCAGCAGGAATAGGCCGTAGGCAATGGCCAGGAGACATTGGCGCCATTTTTACCCGATTGGCAATCCACTGTAATATCGTTGGGGCAACTAATAGAAACCCCTTGCTTGACGGTGACAAAAAAGCTGCAAAATGTTTCGTTTCCACATGCGTCTATGATTTTGTATGTAATTTTAGTGGTGCCTACCGGGAAATCAGATCCGGGAGGAGGACCCAAAATCTGGGTGATCGTCACGCAAGGAACTTCAATAACACATTCTTTTTTTAGGTATTTACTAATGGATTTCCAGGTTCCTGAAGGAGACATCACAACCACATCTTCATTTCCGGTTAGGTTCACTGGTTGGCCGGAAGCCCAGGATGTGTAAAGGAGTGGATTCCCGTTCACCCATTCGTACTGGCTTTCGACATTCAGATCATTAAGGCCGATGAACGCTTCCTGCATGGTCAGTTTGGAGGCTATGAAGGTGTTTTCAGCAGATGAATTTACAGCCATGAGATGGCCGCCGTAGGTATTGGCCAAACTCTGAGCATCTGCCCAAAGCCATGTCCCCACCGTACAATAATATTGTGAGCCGTTGAAGTTGCCCATATTTATCGTTTGCGGGATGACTTTATTACAATCCGTACAGGAAGAGCTGGCTACAGGTAGTGCCCAATTCACCGTTGCTCCATTTTTGCCCGCCTGGCATGAAACAGTTATGTCATTGGGGCATTGAACCGTAATCGGATTAAGCACGGTGACCTGAAAGCTGCACCAGACTGTGTTGCCGCAGGCATCAACGATTTTGTAAGTCACCGTAGTGGTCCCTACAGGAAAGACAGACCCGTTGGGCAATCCGGCAATCAGGTTAGCTGTGATACATGGTAATTCGACAAGGAATGGACGTGATAATTGCTGATCCACATCCCGCCAGGTACCGTCGATTGCCAAAGCAATGACGTCTTCTTTATTATTAGCATTATCCGGCTGACCGGGTGCCCAGTTTTGATAGATAAAAGGGTCACCATTGGACCATACAAAAATGCCTTCTACCGCAAGGTCATTCCCTGCTGTGTAAGCCATGTTTGTCGACATGGATCCTGCAAGAAAGCTATTTTCACCATTGGTGTTTACCGCTACCAGATGAGATTGCTGACTCAGTGCGAACTGGCTGGCTCCTGACCAGTCCACACTCAATAATGATTGAAAGTATTGGTGACCATTGTAATGACCCAGGTAAGTGGTCTGGGGCATTGAGGTGGTGCAGGTAGAACAGTCTGTAGTCACAGGAATTGCCCCCCAGTTGACGATAGCCCCGTTCACCCCCGGTTGGGCATTAACGGTAATATTCGAGGGGCAAGAGGCATAAAGTCCACCGATGAAACTTCCATTCGGAGGTTGCAATTCGATGTCGGGGGAATTGCCGGGCGATCCCGGATTAGTAATTTGTGCGGATAACAATGCGCTCATGCTTAACCATACCCCTAAGCATAATACGCCTGTCTTCCGTAGGAACATGTCCATTGGTTGCATAGTACAGGTGTTTGAAATGAAAAATCAGGTCAATAGACCACTGGAACAGATTCGTTCCAGGGATATGGTTTTATCGGGAGGCGATGTCAAATGGCTGGTTTTCACCAATTGACACATCAAAGATACATTAAATATGTTTTTACAAATTGCCTGGCGTTATTTTTTATCAAATTCATTCCAATGGATTATTATGATAACCTCCGGACACTATTCTGTCCAGGAGCCATTAACCTAGCAATTTAATGGTGCTACCTCATTTTCTTTATATTCCAGAATGTCTCCCGGCTGGCAGTCCAAAGCTTTACATATGGCTTCCAAGGTGGAAAATCTGATTGCTTTTGCCTTTCCGGTTTTTAAAATAGAAAGGTTAGACAAGGTCAAATCAACTTTATCGGACAGTTCATTCAGCGACATCTTCCGCTTGGCCATCATTACGTCAACATTTACTATAATTGGCATCGTTTAAACCGTTAGATCGTTTTCAGACTGGATTTCAACTCCCTTAGAAAAAATAGCTGCAATGACATATATAACAGCAGCCATTAATATATATGCTTGACTGTCAGACCAAAACTGATTAAGGGTACTGATGTCCAATCCCCGATGCAAAAAATGATTCGCTGTTTGACGAGCTATGTAACTGATGAGTCCTATGGAAAACGCGCAATAACTAATTTTTAGAATTTGATTGGAAACATAGCTATTGAATGGGTTTAACAAATCGAGCCTGGTGGTGAGGCAGATAAGAAGGTAAAATAGGATTGCCTTCATTATTGAGATGACCAGGACAAAACTATACAGACTGAAAAAAGCCCATTTGCTGGACGAATAGATTTCGCTTAAGTCCAACTTTTGATACATGTTTTGGACAAATTCAGGCTTGTATAGACTTACCATAAAATTGACTACCAAGCCTCCTGCTTCTATACATAAGCCGACGAAAATGACCCAGGCCACAATATTAAGCCCTTCAAACACAAAGTTTTTGCTCTTTGACATAATCGTTATTGTTTAAATCATAACGCAAAGATATCATTATTTTATTGTTTATCAATAAATATGTATTTATAAACATAATTTATTTATCGCATAACAAATAAACCAACATATTCATACCAACTGGCTGTGTGAATGATACCTCAAAGGGGTCAAGCATAGGATTCAGTGTTAGGCTATTCCTGATACAGGATGACCACCAACTTACCACTGCGGCCACTTCATAGCGGCAAATGTTACCGGGAAGATGTAATAATTAAAAAATGCATACAATAAATTATAAATATATTGTAGTTTAGCGTTTTGTTAAAATATAATAGTGAAATAACTGGACTTTGCGTATATAATTTGACTTACTTTATTCCTTTGAGTCAACAATAAATAGGAGCTGTTTGGATTGAAGATAGTTGGTGACTACGGCCTATTACCGTGTTTTAGGGACCCACCAAATGGACATGCTCAGAAAAAAATAAAGTGCAAAACGCTGGCAATTAGAAGATAACGCTGGTTGAGATGTCGCAAGATTAGGCCGGAAAAACATCCGGCAACATAAGATACAGTTTTCACCACATTGGATGTAATTATTGATCCTTTTAAAACGTTTGTCATGGCACGAATTTTACCATTTCTGATCGCATTTATCTTTGCGCAATGTGTAACCCCTTTGGAAAGCAACGCACAAGGTTGCAATTTAAAAACTGCGGTTTTTGCCTTTGCTTGTACCTCAGGTGCCACTGTCAGCTATGAAGAAGGCATCGATTGTTATACCGAGATGCGGGTGCTCCTGGATGTGGGTACATTTTACCAATGGACAGCCAATTCGGCAGATAATTGGATTGTAGAGCAGTTGGCACCGAACGAATTGTTGGTCACCAATTCAAATGGCTTATTCCCTTCGGGTGACCATACCATGTTGAATTTCCTGTATTACACGCCAGGGGGCTTCCCTAGTGAGCTCATTCTGCTTTATAATGATGAGTGCGTTTTAGAAGGATGTGCAAACACGCACCCCTTGCCTGGATGCGGCGAGAGTTGTATTACCGGCACGGTATACAGGGAATGTGCGGACATGCCTTTATCCAACCAACCTGGTCTGGATGAGTTTTTGGTAGAAGTTTCAGATGATATGGGAAATATAATTACTACGTACATCACTGGCACCGACGGGACTTATTCATTTTGTGATCTTCCTCCAGGTAATTATGTCGTGAGGGCATCCAAGGATCCGGGTTGGACCCCAAAAGTTCCGGCTACAGGCATGTATGCCTTGGAGCTTACTCCGGGGACTGAACAGTTTCGCAATTTTGGTAGCTGTCCGGAATGTGATTGTGATGACGTAGAAATCCTTTTTCAGGAGGAAATATTATCGCCAGATTCAAGTGTCTATAATCTTTGTCTTTTTTTGGATAATTATTTTTGTTTTGAGAAACTTCTTTTAGAAGTAGATTCGGTAGAAATCC
>JBBQMA010000033.1:0-10884 GCA_038328415.1 Chitinophagales bacterium
CACCTGAACCAACATCGAGCATGTCACCTACCAAAACGGATTTGCTGATAAGGGAAAAATCTGGATTTTTGTTTGAGCCTAAATTTTTATAAAACCATACATTGGATGTGTCTAGCGATCCAAATGTGTTGTTTGGTGCAGCTATGATATCTTTTACCCCATCGAAGTCCAAATCAACAGAATAAACTGCAGGAAAAACTGGCATATGAATGACAACATCATTTTTTGGCCAGAAGGTGTCCTGTGCTACCATCCATGCATTTTGAGGTGTACCTCCGTTCGTGAGCAAGTTTATATTTGAGAAAGATATATCACCTACGAGGAGTTCCTTGAGCCCATCATCATTCATGTCTAGGGATAATAATGTGCTGCCAGCGTGTCGGATTTGAGCAGATGGGCCATCCCCGATGAGTGATTGTGCACAAGAACTTGAAGATTTGCTTAATGAAATGGTTTCAGTGGTTCCTGATTCATAAAATTTACCCCAACAATTGTCCGCCAAATAAAAATCGAGACTATCCAATCCAAATCCTTTTTCAATGGATTGGTTTTTATAAAAATTGACATATCCTCCTCCCGAGTCAAAAGTTAATAGATCCAAATCACCGTCCCCGTCTATGTCATCAAAAGCCGGTATATCATCAAAAGAAATGTAAATATTGGTTTTTGAGCCGTTGGGTAGTGTGAAAAGAAAGTAGTTGCCAGGACTACCAGCTACCTGGTATATATCAAACATTAAGGTATCATTTTGGTATCGTCCGGTATATGCCCTAAAAGCACTAACTGACCTAGTATTGAATGTGAAAAGATCAACAATACCATCTCCGTTGTAATCTCTCATAATACCCCAATCTCTGTAAGGAGGGAAGCCATTTGTATATTCACGGGCTAATTTGAGCTTCCATCCGTTTCCATCAGGTAGACGTAAGTAAGTAAGTAAAATGTCTCCTGTTCTGTCAAAAATCACCAGATCAAGTATACCGTCATTATTGAGATCGGCTTCATTAAACTGAGGCGCATTCAGTCCACCGCCAAACGCATCACCCAACTGCCGCTCATTCCAGGATACCGGACAATTGAACCGTTCCAACGATGTTTGGCCGATAAGTTTTCCGGCAAATAGAAATATAGCCAGAGGAAGTATGCGAATATAAAGGAGATGCATGGCCAGATTGGTTAATGTGATATACAAAGATAGCGATTAGGTCGCCTACCCTTTCGGCCTTAATACGGTTTTGTCAGACATCAACAAGAAACGGTAATCCTATTGATTCGCTTAGTGAGGCAGACATAGAAACAGAACAATAAAAAAGCTACTTTGTTAGCTAATAAAATAAGTTAGATGCATGGACAATAACCGTTCTCGATTTCATCCTCAGTACATCATGCTGACGCTTTTGCTAGCTGGCCTGTCTATGTTATTCCTGGCCTTGTCAGCAGCTTATCTATATACTCGGATTCAGCATCAAATTTCGCCGATCCAATTACCGGGATTGTTTTTTTTCAATACACTTATTCTCCTGTTTAGCAGTTATACGCTCATTCAAGCAAAAATGGCGTACGAAAAGGATGAAACCAACCGGTATCAGCACTTTTTAGTGAGCACCCTTTGTTTATCCCTTGCTTTTTTAGGTCTCCAGTTTATTGCCTGGCAGCAATTGTACAACGAGGAGTTATATATCAACGCTGACCTCTCTACATCCTATGTATACGCATTGTCGTTGTTACATTTCGTACACGTTCTGGGCGGTATACCTTTTCTTTTGGCGTTTGTCTTAGCGGCCTACCAACGATTGAAAGAACCTGTGTCCGTCCTGGTGTACTTTTCTGACCCTGACAAGAAGCGCTTTCTCCGCCTTCTTACGATCTATTGGCACTTTCTTGACCTGCTTTGGATATACCTGGTTGTCTTCCTTGGGTTAAATATGGTATTTTCTTAATCAACATATTTCGCACCAACCAAACACTTGTGTTTATTTGACCAACGCGACTTTTGATTTAATCATGTGGCGTACTTTTGCGTGAAATAGCTTTCATGCCATACCAACAACCCCCATCTTCCCTGGAAATCGCACAATCCCTTGGTTTGCTTCCTCAGGAGTATGAAAAAATCATCCAAATACTAGGCCGTGAGCCCAATTTTACAGAACTCAGTGTATATTCTGTCATGTGGTCTGAACACTGTTCTTATAAAAACAGTATTAAATATCTCAAAACACTTCCTCGTGAAGGCAAACGGCTACTGGTAGGAGCCGGAGAGGAAAATGCTGGGTTAGTTGATATTGGTGGTGGTCTGGCGTGTGCCTTCAAGATTGAATCGCATAACCACCCCTCTGCGATTGAGCCCTATCAGGGAGCGGCCACAGGGGTTGGAGGTATTCACAGGGACATTTTCACCATGGGTGCCCGTCCTATCGCCGCGTTAAATTCGTTGCGATTTGGCGATCTGGATGAACCGCATACGCGTCATTTGATTAGGGGTGTTGTAAAAGGAATAGGTGATTATGGTAATTGTTTTGGTGTTCCTACCGTAGGAGGCGAAGTATTCTTTAATGCGTGTTACAACCAAAATATTCTTGTAAATGCCATGTCAGCAGGTATTGTCCGAATCGGTGAGACAATCTCTGCTTGTGCTGATGGGCCCGGAAATCCAGTTTTCATTGTAGGATCATCAACAGGTAAAGATGGCATACATGGAGCAACGTTTGCCAGCGCAGACTTAACGGAAGATAGTGCAGAAGATTTACCAGCCGTTCAGGTCGGCGATCCCTTTCAGGAAAAATTACTTCTGGAAGCTACTTTAGAAGTTATCGCTTCAGGGGTCGTCGTCGGAATGCAGGATATGGGTGCAGCAGGAATTACTTGCTCGACCAGTGAAATGAGTGCAAAGTCAGAAACTGGGATGGTTATTTGGTTGGATAAAGTGCCGACCCGACAATCCA
This sequence comes from Chitinophagales bacterium, assembly GCA_038328415.1. Lineage (GTDB taxonomy): Bacteria > Bacteroidota > Bacteroidia > Chitinophagales > Saprospiraceae > JAGNXB01. Next base: position 2,943 of record JBBQMA010000033.1, read on the forward strand.
ATATGCAGCCCTTTGAAATTCTTTTGTCGGAAAGCCAGGAGCGCATGTTAGTGGTGTGCAAAAAGGGGCGTGAAGCTGAACTAAGAGCTATTTTTGATAAGTGGGACCTGGAATGCGCATTAATTGGTGAAGTAACTGACTCTGGAAGGCTTCAGTATTATTTCCATGGGGATCTGGTAGCTGATGTTGATGCCTACTCTCTCGTTTTGGGCGGCGGGGCGCCTGTTTATGATCGCTCTTTCAGTGAACCTTCTTATTTTAAGGAACTGGAATCCTTCGATATTTCTTCCATTGCCTTGCCGGATAATTTTGTTAAAGCAGCACGGAAGCTGTGGACCAGCCCAAATCTAGCTTCAAAACGATGGATCTATGAACAATATGACAATACTGTTCGTACAAATACCAGAACGGCAAATGTCCACTCGGATGCAGCAGTTGTTCGAGTCAAAGGAACCGATAAATCACTTGTGTTAACAACGGACTGCAATCCTGCCTATGTCTATGCTAATCCCTACAAGGGTGCAATGATTGCTGTTTGTGAAGCGGCTAGGAATATTGTTTGTTCAGGAGGGGTGCCTGTAGCAATTACCAATTGTTTGAATTTCGGGAATCCCTACAATACAGAAGTATACTGGCAATTTGTAATGGCGATCAAGGGCATGGGCGAAGCATGCAGGAAATTGGAAACGCCAGTAACTGGTGGTAATGTTAGTTTTTACAACCAAACAGTACTGAAAGACAAAACGGATCCCGTATTTCCTACACCTACAATTGGTATGTTAGGAATTATGGAAGATCCGGCTCATTTCATGACCATTGACTTCAAAAAGGCAGGAGATTTCATATACATGATTGGCCCTTGCAGGGAAGATCTTGGTTCCTCAGAGTATATGCGTTGGGTCATTAGGCAAGAGCTTTCGCCTTGTCCAACAATAGATTTGGATGAAGAGGCGCGTTACCAAAAAGCTATTCAAGCCCTTATTCGGGCAGGTATTGTGTGCTCTGTGCATGACGTTTCAGATGGAGGATTGTTTACAGCCTTGACTGAATCTGCAATGGCGTCTGGATTTGGTTATGCGATTCAGACGGTAAATACTTGCCGAAAGGATGCTTTCTTATTTGGTGAGAGTCAAAGTCGTTACGTCATAAGTATTCATCCGGAGAATGAGGATACATTCACACAATTTCTCCAGGAATGGGACCTTGAGCATTTGGAACTTGGTCACGTTACAGATGGCGATTTGGTTATAGACGAGCAACTCTTTGGCCAAATAGGCACCTGGTTGGAGACATTTCAGGAAGTCATTGGACTGCGAATGAATGCATCCACTTTAGTGGAGGAGAACCAATAATTTATAACTTCTTTGATTTAGGAAACGTTTTAGTAAAAAATTCGTTCTTACGAGAAATCAATTGAATTTCCGACAGCGATTCTCAATAGAGTCGCTCTAAAACAAGTACTTATAAATAAAATTATCCATGTCTTATTTGAAATCAAGCTTTTTATTGTCCATTCTTTTTGTTACATCGGTTATATCATGCCAACAATTAGGAGGTAAACATCTAATTTCCGGTGAAATCAGCGGTGCGGAAAACCTTACCGTTTTTCTTGACCAGATCCAACCTGACGGAAGTTCTAAAGTTTTACAAAAAGCCACAATTAATCCGGAAGGTACATTTGATCTGGAATCGAAGGAGCCTTTTAGTCAGGGTATTTATCGTTTGCGAATAGGTGAAAAGGTTATTTTTTTCGCACTGGAGGGTGATGAACAGCAGTTCAAGATCAAAGGGCCGCTTTCCACAATGGATAAATTTATGGTTGAGGCGTCAGGGTCAGCTATTGCAGAAGAATACATTTCAACGTTAAAGAATCTGATCAATAACACCTCTGGTTCAGAAGCAGACACCAAAGCTGCTGTGGAAGGCGTTCAGCATCCACTTGTGGCTATGCATATGGCGCAAATGATATTTCGCAATGACCCGACTTACCTAGCCTTGCACCAAAATATCTTTGAACGATTGAATAAGTCATATCCCGAGTCGCCCTACACCAAGCAGTACGGTATCTATTTGGCTAAAGTAGAAAAGACGGAATCCAGGGTGTTGACAGCAGGACCAGTAAAGGTAGGCGACCCAGCTCCTGACATTGTGCTTGCAAGTCCTGATGGAACTATTTACAAGTTATCTGATCTAAAAGGAAAGGTTGTCCTTTTAGATTTTTGGGCAAGCTGGTGTGGCCCTTGTAGAATGGAAAATCCTAATGTTGTTGCGACCTATAATAAATATAAGGACAAGGGTTTCACGGTATTCAGTGTTTCGCTGGATGGAATGGATGAGCGGACGCTTGCCAAGTTGGGTGGTGATCAAAAGCTGATTGATGAACGTATGGAACGGACCAAACAACAATGGATACAAGCTATTGAAAAGGATGGACTCAGTTGGAAATATCATGTCAGTGACCTCAAAAAATGGGATGCTGAACCAGCCAGAATTTACGGAGTTTCCTCTATTCCCAAAACGTTCCTCATTGACAAAGAGGGGAAAATTGCGGCCATAGAGACCAGAGGTATTCTTGAGGCTGAACTCCTTAAGTTGTTATAATGCATAGTTTTAGCCCCATATTGCTCTAATTCTTTCATGAATTCATTTTGCCTTAAATTACTATAATCCAGCTTTTGAGATTCTTGAAAAAAATATTCCTGCAGCGATAGCCACATTTAGTGATTCAGCTTTGCTGCAGGAATTTTTAGTTATTGTAAGCGGCGTTGATTGCTCCCGGACAGTCGAGGAAATACCATGTGATTCACTGCCCAAGATTAAGATTCCCTCTTCCGGAACTTGGAATGCATTTATATCCATGCCATGCATATCTGCGGAGAATGCCCTGATACCTGGTCTTAGGTTAATAAATTCTTCGAACGGTCCATAAAAACAACTTATTCTGAAAATTGATCCCATTGCGGACTGGATTACTTTGGGGTTGCTCCACTCAACCGAATCAGGGCTCATAAGTATAGTTTGAAAGCCAAACCAATCTGCGGTGCGCAAAATAGTTCCCAAATTGCCCGGGTCACGAATTCCATCAAGATAGATAAGCCAGGGTTTGGAAATGGCTAAGTCAAGCTGCCATTCAGGCCATCGCAAAACGCAAAGAATGCCAGGGGTGGTCGACAACTGGCTTATTTTAATTAAGTCTGACTCCTTGACATAGTATACAGGAATATGATTCGGAAAGCGGATGTCTTTTAATGCAGGCAGATCTTCCTGGATGACGATCATTTCAATTAGGTCTGGGCGTTCTAAAATAGCTTCCCTTACGATCTTCTCGCCTTCTGCTATGAATTTATGATACATTTGCCTTTGCTTCCTGGTGCTTAGAGACCGAAGTAGCTTTAATTGATTCTGTGAAAGCATGAAGCAACGTGGATTTTCGCTAATATATGGTACTTACAGTCGGCAATATATATATTCCGGTCTCATTTTTATAATCATTATACTCTTGGCAACAGGATGCAATGTTTTCAAGTATGTTCCTGATAATCAACAATTGATCACTAAAAATAAGGTCATTGTTAAAAATGAACCAAATGAAGAAGCTGCCAAGTCTATAGCAACGCGACTAGAAGGTTTGATTGATCAGGCTCCTAACAGCAAAGTGTTAGGCTTATTCAGAACCTACCTGTGGATTCATTATCGGAATAAAAAAGCAAATAAAAACAACCGTTACCGGAGATTCCTGGAATCCAATCTGGCTGAAATGCCCGTTTATTTGGATGTTAAAATTCTGGAAGATAATCTCGATAACATGCTGATCTATTTAAGAAATCATGGTTATTTTCAGGCCACAGGCAGTTTTGAAGTGCAAGTGGATTCTGTTCATCCTGTTGCAGCAGTAACATATAAATTGAGTCCCGGACATGCAATTCGTATAAAATCGGCAGAAATACGGTCAGCAGATCCCTCTCTTGAAAAATGGTTGCCAGAGTTAAATAGACGAACCTTACTCAAGCAGGGTATGATTATCCAGGGGGAAATCTACATCAAAGAGGTTAATCGAATTACTGATTTCCTGCGCAATAACGGCTATGCTTTTTTTTATCCTAATCAAATATCACCTTTCCAAATTGCCTCCGAGGATACGTCCAACTACGTCGTCAATACTTATCTTGAACTTCTGCCTTCTTCGGATCAAAAATCTTCAACTTCGTTTACCATTGGAGAAGTCTTGGTTCAGACGGCACTCAAGGATGACCAACCTATGGGATTTGACACAGTCTATCAGGGCATTCACATTCAGGATGAAAAAGAAAAACCCTTTATCAATCTGGATGTACTCTACCGAGCTATGGATCTCAAGCCTGATTCTTTATACAAAGAGGCCAGATTTACGCGCACTAATCGAAGGCTGTCCATGCTGGGCGTATACCGCTTTGTGAATATCCGATCCAAACAGGATACATCGGGTAAACGAGTGAACATGGATATTCAGTTGACGCCCGCAAACAGGAGTGCACTAGAGTTGGGTGCTGAGGCAAATAATACAACCGCTATTGGTGACAATTCCAACGTACTTGGTCTCGCACTAAGCAGTTCGGTCAGTTCTAGAAATCTTTTTCGAAGGGCAATTCGGATGGAATTTACCCTGGAACCAAGTGTTGAAACAAATTTGGATCCTATCCAGGTGAATGCGCTAAACGGGAATGCGAAAATGAAATTTCAGTTTCCCTTTTTTGAAGACTACTTCTGGGTTTGGGAGAAGTCTAAATTATCGAAATGGTATCCGCAATTATGGGATGATGCAAGGAGTCAGGCATCAATCAGTTTTACCTACAACAATCTGTTGAACTTTTGGGAGACGCAATATATGAATGTCAACTATGGGTTTGAGTATAATCCAACACCTTCATTAAAAGTGACTTTGGATCATTTCCAAGCAGATTATTACAGGAACATTTTAAAAGATGGATTCAAGGACAGTGCCCCAGAAGGCTCCGAATTGGCTTTTCAGAATCAGTTCTTAACCGGGTTTTTATTCCGAAGTATTAATGGCATATATAACGCGCCGCTTAATCGGTTTGGCGAAACCTGGGGCTTTAGGGGAGGATTTGAACAATCCGGACTGGAAATACTCGGATTGAATAGTATCGCCAGGGCTTTTGATCCCAATATCCCTTTTTGGAAAGCAGGAGACATCCGATTTGCAAAGTATATCCGGGGAGAAGGTCAATGGACGTACGGCAGGAACTTTGGAGGTGGCAGGGTTGTTGTATCGCGAATTGGAGGCGGACTCATTGTGCCATTGGCAGATAGCCCCTCCAGCCCATATCTCAAACAATTCGCCGCCGGAGGGCCATCTAGTATGCGTGGTTGGCTAAATGGACAACTTGGCCCTGGCAGCTATAGAAATATAAACAAAGTTCGACCACCCTATTTTCAACGTGGAGATTTACGGTTGGAGGCGAATATAGAATGGCGTCAGAAGATTTTCTGGATTTTGGAAGGTGCTATATTCTTCGATGCTGGAAATGTATGGACGCTCAAAGAAACGGATGAACAACCAGGCGGTGGACTGCGTGATATGCATAAGGAATGGGCTTTAGCTGGAGGTGTCGGAATTCGGCTCAATTTTAATTTTTTTGTAATCGTCTATGACGTTGGAGCGAAATTGCGTTATCCGTACCAGGTTAATGGATCGTACTGGGCTAAAAGACCTGATTTAAACTTCCTTAATCTGTTGATCAATTACCCTTTTTAGGATTTTGGGGGTGCTTTTGCAATTTTTTGAAAATTTCTGCATCAAAATCTTTTTGGATAGATTTTCGACCATGAATGGAACAAATGGGGCACAAATGTGGATTATGTCCTCTTGCCGGACAATGGGACCTTCCAAAAAAAATAATTTGTAGATGGAGCTTATTCCATGTTGATTCGGGAAAAAGCCGCTTGAGATCATGTTCAGTTTGTACAACGTTTTTACCATTGGAAAGTCCCCAACGGTAGGCAAGCCGATGGATATGCGTGTCAACAGGAAATGCGGGAACCCCAAAAGCCTGGCTCATAACAACCGATGCCGTCTTGTGCCCCACCCCGGGTAAAGATTCCAATGCTTCCCAATCTTTAGGCACAATTCCGTCATACTTCTTTAATAAGATCTCAGACAGACGATGAATTGCTTTGGATTTTGCCGGTGCTAAACCACAAGGACGGATAATGTTTTCAATTTGCGAAACAGTTAGCTTTACCATCCCTTCAGGCGACTTTGTTTTGGCCCATAGTTTGGGTGTTACCTGATTCACTCTCGCATCTGTACACTGGGCGGATAGAAGCACTGCAATCAACAAGGTATAGGCGTTCTCATGCTCCAAAGGAATCGGTGTATCAGGAAAAAGCGCTTCTAATATACGAGTGATATCCCTGCATTTCTCAGCTTTATTCATTGGTTAGCGATTGTATGAAGGCCATCGTATCGGCACCATCCGCATAATCTGTTAAAGAAGGACGTTGTGACGCGCCTGGTGATATGGTATTCAATCCTTGAATTGGATTTTTTGAGATAATGCATTGGATGGATGATCTTTTTGTTTCCAGGCTTTTAAGTAAAGAACTTTGAGAATTATAATAAGTAAAGTTGACTGTACTTACAGGGGAAGGTGATGCATCTTTTGGAACGAGTAGTACGGTCTCTCCCTGAAAAAAAACAACCTTGTTTAACAATAATATAGCACACTGATAATCATAATTGTTATGATATTTGTCGTGATCCATTATTGTACTGTAATCGTCTAATGCACCTAAAAGTGGCTGGAAATCATATCCTTCAGGTACATAAATCTGTGATACATTTCGACAACCAAGTCCAAAATATGAAAAAATATCTTCGCCGAGTAGATGTAAATCAGCTTTAGATTCTGTTCCATCAAGTATAGCGATTCCACTTCGATTTGATCTGATCAGGTGAGGATATTTACCAAAATATGCATGAAAATATCGTGCGGAATTATTGCTTCCGGTTGCAATTATAGCATCCAGGTTCTTTAATCGGTCTGTAATGATCCAATTTTCAATGGATTCAGGCACCTGGGAGACCATCCAATCCAAAAGATGTGGCAAAAGAATGTCATCCTTTTCAGAGAGCTTAATAATGGCCTTATGGCCTGACAAGAACACACTAAGCCAATCATGAAAGCCTACAAGAGGAATGTTGCCAGCCATTACCAGTCCTACAGTTTTCACAACGACCTGATGTTCAGGAGTTTTATAAGCAGAAGCCCATTGAATTAACGCTGACTTTAGAAGGAACTTCGCTCGAATGCTTCTAAGTGATTTATGGCAATTTTGAACCGTAAACCAACCGTTACGGTGGCTGGCATTTAGAATTGACTCATTTAATTCTAATCCTTCCTTTTCAATATGCTCACCCAAACCAACCAGGAGGCTTATCCGGTCCTTCAATGATATCATATGCCTTAATTGTTGCTGTTTTTTTCTTCAATAAATGAATTCCAAAGGTCGAGAACACGTTGGAAGTCTTCTGGTAGCGGACTCTCAAAATGAACAAATTGCTCGGTAGCTGGATGTATGAACCCAAGCGTTGACGCATGGAGCGCCTGTCGGGGCAACACCTCAAATGCTTTTTGTACAAAATGTTTGTACTTCGAATACACTGTGCCTTTAACGATTTTATCACCCCCATACTTAGCATCATTGAATAACGGATGACCTAAGTATTTCATGTGGACACGTATTTGATGTGTCCGGCCCGTTTCCAGCTGGCATTCCAAGAGACTTACATAGTAGAAGGATTTTAACAATCGGTAATGGGTAATAGCATGCTTGCCACCATCGCCATCGGGAAAAACTTCTTGTTTTTGTTTTATTTTAGGATGTTTCCCGACAGGCACATCAACCTTACTCGAGGCAGGATCAGGTTCGCCCCAAACCA
>JBBQMA010000034.1:0-10883 GCA_038328415.1 Chitinophagales bacterium
AGGCCTTCAATCCTTCGATTACCCAACTCAATGAAGGACCCGGCAATAATACTACCTCCATTCAGCGGAATAATGACGGCACCTTTGTTACCGGAGTACCTACTCCCCGAAAACGCAACGATGGCAGTGGCATCCCATTAAATGGGTTGTTTATGAGTTTATTCAAAAATATATACCAAGAGGGAGAAACGATGGAGATTACTTTTTCCACCGACACACTCGTTTCTGATACCTTATTTCTGAATTTTAGTCTTTTCCATGGTGCCCAGCATTATAAGGAATATACGGGCGATATGACACTTTTCATTGTCCCGGGGGAATTGGTAGCCTATGCAACTATTTACCTCATGAAAGATAGTTTGAATGATGGTGATAAAGATGTGACCCTTCGACTCCAAAATTTACCCTTCAACTATCTCCCCCTCAACAATAATCTACCTATTCGAATTTTGGATATCGATTTCGAAGTGGCTCCTTTTGGGACACCTATTCAACCAACCTATGACGTGGTATCCAGTACCCAATCGACTGGTTACTATGATGGACTTGTGGGACTTTCTGGTACTAATTTATACGTTGCAATTCAAGACATTATCGCAAATCCGGCCATGGTTCGGGCTCAAACCTATAATGATCTTATTACTATTTTGAAAGCGTCCGATCAAAATCCAGAAAACAATAATCAAATTTGGCTGGTTTACCTGGAAAAAGGCCGTGCAAAAAATGATTTTCAAACCGGTTCCAGTAATTTAGGGGTCTGGAATAGGGAACACACATTTCCTCGCTCACGCGGAGGATTTTTTAGTATTGATGCGGATACCCTATCCGACGGGAAAGACATCTACTGGACTACGAATGCCGACTCTCTTCGTCATGCCAATTCCGATGCGCATGCCATTCGGGCTGTTGATGGGCAAGAAAACTCCTCAAGAGGAAATCAATTCTATGGACAGTATTCAGGTCCTGTTGGCTCACAGGGAGGCTTTCGTGGGGATGTGGCTCGCAGTGCTTTTTTCCTGACTACCCGCTACAATGGACTGGAGTTAGTCCCTGGCTACCCGGAAGGGATGGTGGGACAATTTGGTCATCTGGACACCTTGTTGGCCTGGCATCGCCTGGATAAGCCCGATGATTTTGAAATGAATCGAAATAATGTGGTCTATACTTGGCAATATAACCGCAACCCTTTTATTGATATGCCGGAATTAGTGGAATATCTTTGGGGCGACCGGGTTGGAGATCCCTGGCCAGGTCCTACAAGTCTGGAGCATACAGCCCCTCATGCCATCCGTCTTTTTCCCAATCCCGCCAAAAACAGCATACAAATAGCCGGATTGGATGGTCCTGCCAGCGTGGAAATTTACACGGCCCATGGTCAACATGTCCTAACGCAACAAGTGTTCGGATCAACCCAATTGACCCTCCCTGGCAATGGCGGATTATATATCCTGCATATTCATTATCAGGGTAACCATATCGTCCAAAAATTGCTGGTGGAAGAGTAAGGATCCTGAAAGCAGCTTTCATTAGCTAGGGAGTGAGCGTCTCCTGTGTGTGCGACGCCTCAAGGCAGTAGTAAGCTCCATTTGTGCGCGCCTTGAGGCTCAACTGTCTAAGAGAAGGACTGAAAGTAAGGCGGACTACAAAACAGGTGACTGACTATTACTAAGCAATCGATTGAACGATTTCACTCGATAAGGAAGAAACTGCAAACAGCGGCTCGCAGCACGTACAGAAGATGGGAACGAGGCTTTGAACTAGGGGTGAACTGAACTGAACGATCTCGAAGGGTGAAGTATGACAGTGCCTCAAGAGAAGGAATTGCAAAACCGGGTGTGTGGGGATAATGACGCAACAAAAAGTAACGAGCCCCGCCGGCGATCCAGACGATGGTCCTAAGCGCCATGTCTGGATGGAGACCCGCAGCGTCTCCAAAAGCCGGTGCCGGACTAAATACATTGTCATCAACTTCAAGGCCATAAACCAGACACAGGGCGGAGTAGACCCTTTAGTAAATTATTTTCTATTTGGAGTACAACGGAACGAAAAAGGACAATGACTTTCAAATTTAGTTTGGACGCTTGTGGGCTCAAGTATACCAAATCAAAGGTGTTCTATTAATGAGGACGCAACTCAGAAAAGCAGGCAACCATGCCCCTTTAGTTTACCCACACCAAACCGTATTTAAAAGAGAAGGGCTTTTTTGGTTACTTTTTTTGGCGGAAAAAAAGTAACAGCCCTAGAGTGGAACCGACTGATCAGCGTCTTTGGCGTTATCTTCAATTCGGAGCATTTCCATCATTAAATGCACTCAGCACTGCCTGATTAAGAAAATAAAAGAATCATTTTAGACGCATGTGGATTCCGGTATATGATTAATTATCAAATCATTATATTGTAAAGTACTAATACTCATTTTCCAATTGTCCTTATTTCCAACGGATTAATGTATACTTGCTCCACAAATACGCAAACAGCCTACGACCAATAACGATGGCAGACCCACTCAACAGTCTTTTCAATCAACTTAAACGTCCTGCCTCCCTTAGAAAGGAAACTGGAACCGGCGAACCGCTAAAATTTGTTGTGGCCTTTGATGACCATGGCGCCTATCTGGACGTAGTAGATAAAAAAGGACATATCATACAGGCAAGCTATATGCTGTATGCCGGAGCAGAACGCAACTTGTTGCGGACTCTGGAACAGATAAAGGAAAAGGACAGTTTCGTAATTAATTGGGAAAAACCAACGTCACAGGTTTACCTGGCGGAACATCCTTATCTGATCGAAATACTGCGACTTATACCAAATCTGACAGATAAGAATCAAAAAAAACTTTCGTTCACGGACACTCCTGGTAGGTTTCGGTTGGAGATTGGTCCCGATGAGGGGGATAATTTACTTCATGCATCCATTTTGCTCTTTCATACTAACAACATTTTTAAAAATTTTAATATTCTGACAGAAGACTTCGTGCTAGCAGAAGGGCAAATTATTGAAGTGCCTCATTTAGGTCATCAATTCAATCTACTCTCCTTATTCAACACGACATTTTACAAAGAACAATGTACATTGTTCTTATCGCTTGTTTATTCTCATCTTGATCATCTTGAACTTAAATATGAAAATTATAATTTACAAGTAAAATCTGGATCTATAATCAAGGCAAAATCCTGTCTGATCATTGAAAAAGTAGATGAGCAAAACACACTGTTTTTGCGGGTAGGACAAATTTTGCCGGAGCTGAATTTTTCTGATCTGGAAGAATATGATATCACCCGATATGCGGCCATCAATGCGATGGATGAAACGATCACGATCCAATCCATTGACCAAGAACCTATAGATCAATTAACAGATAACATTCACAAGCTTTTAAAAAAGCACAAAACAGGGTCAACTAAAAAAAGTGATCGAAATATTCTTATTGACGGTAATTTAATGGTCATACCAGAAGAAACGGCAGCATCGTTTATTTATAATGAATTGCCCAACATTTTGGAAACATACACGTTGTTTGGCGCTGAAAAATTAAAATCGTATAAAATTAACACCAACTTACCGAAATTAAGGACCAATTTAAGTTCGGGTATCGACTATTTTGAAGGTGATGTGGATCTGGATTTTAATGGTGAACGCATCACATTATTTGATGCACTGCACCAATATCATAAAAACAGGTACATCCAGCTTAGTGACGGCACACATTCTTTATTGAATGAAGCCTATGTGCGTCGTTTGGAGCGAATCTTCAAGAAAAAAGGGAAAACAACCCGTCTTTCATTTTTCGACCTTCCGCTGATCGAAGAACTCCTCGAAGAAGTGGCTCAGGAAAAAGTATTCGAACGTTCACGAAATGTATTCGAAGGGTTTAATGGCATCCGGGATCGAAAGAATAAACTTCCCAAACTCGGTGCAAAATTGCGCCCCTACCAACTGCAGGGATTTCATTGGTTAAGCTACTTACACGAACAACAACTAGGAGGGTGCCTCGCCGATGATATGGGCCTTGGAAAAACATTGCAAACCATTGCGCTTTTGGCAACCATATATCCAAAAGAAAAATCGCCAACGCTGATCGTTATGCCTCGTAGCCTGATCTTTAACTGGCAGCGCGAAGTGGAACGATTTGCACCTCAATTAACCACCTATACGTTCTACGGTCAAAGCAGGGAGTATAAAGCGCTACGTGATGCAAATCTAGTATTCACCACTTATGCAACTATGCGTAATGAGATTGAACATTTAGAGAAAGAACCATTTTATTATGTTATTCTTGATGAATCGCAGAATATCAAGAACATTAATACCCAGACAGCCAAAGCGGCCATGATCCTGCAAGGCAAATACCGTCTTGCATTGAGTGGAACACCCATTGAAAATAATCTGGGAGAATTATTCTCTCTTTTCCATTTTCTAAACCCTGCAATGTTTGGTTCTGCTACACAATTTAATACCGATTATCTCAACCCGATCCAGAAAAATCAGGACAATGATGCTACAATCCAATTGCGCCGCAAAATATATCCTTTTATATTGCGCCGATTAAAAAAAGATGTTTTAAGTGAACTTCCAGACAAAACTGAACAAACGCTTTATGTAGAGATGACCCCTGGTCAAAAGACGCTTTACGAACAGCGTAGGCAGTATTTTGCAGAAATGATAAAATCAGAAATAAAAAAGAATGGAATATTAAAGTCCCAGTTTTTTATTTTTCAGGCGATGAACGAATTACGGCAGATCGCTACCATTCCCGAAGTGATAACGGAAGGAAAAGTATCCAGTGCAAAGTTGGATTTCCTTATGGAACAACTTACGGATACCATAGCCAATGGCCACAAAGCACTCATCTTTGTCAATTTTCTGGGGGCCATCGAAAGCATTTCGGAAGGCCTCCAATCATTGGGTATTGACTTTGTGAGCATGACAGGAGCTACACGTGACCGCCAGATATTGGTAGATAAGTTTCAAAGTGATGCCAATTGTCGTGTATTCTTAATGACACTTAAAACGGGTGGTGTAGGACTCAACCTTACCGCAGCAGATACGATCTTCATTTATGATCCGTGGTGGAATGTCGCAGCGGAAAACCAGGCTATTGATCGTGCCCACCGCATTGGGCAACTCAACAAGGTGCTCGCGTATAAAATGATTGTTATGGGAACTATTGAAGAAAAAATAATACAGCTCCAACAAGTTAAAAAAGCGCTTTTTGATAATATCATTTCTGCTGATGGGGCTTCGTTAAAATCACTAACTGAGGATGATATTCAAATCTTATTAGGGAAATGACCAATTTTGACCAACAACTAATACAGGTTAAGGAGTACCTCAACCGATCATATACGAAGGAACTTCTCCAAAAGGAATTTTTGCCATTGGTTAAAACATTCATAGCAGAAAATGGCCCTTTATTCAAGCAACTAAAGGTTCCTCAAAAATTATTACAAGCAATTACAGATTTAAAGTATGGCACAAAAGATGATATTGCCACAGCAATAGCACTGGTAATGGCATCTAAGCCCCTCTACCAATCGTTTATACTCCAATTTACAGAAGATTTTCTGGCCGTATGGTGTACGCTGATCTACAAGGGCATGGTTGCACATACATGGATTGAAAGAAAATATGACATCAAACTTACAGTTCCACTTGGACCAATAGATAAAAGGTATGCTGGCGGAATGGCTAAACAATTAAAGCCTGAATACAATATATTTTATAGATCCTCGGGATACAGTCACCAATTTTGGGACAAAGAAATCATTAAATTGTCTCTTCCTACTGAACTAAGAGCGCTACTGCTCCCCTTCCATGAGATTCCGGAATCAGCTCAACTCAAAGGAATTGACAACCCCGACAAAACCGACTATTTATTTACAGAAATTGAATTATCAATCCATACGGAGATGCCAAGGGTAATCACATATTGGATGTCCCAACAGTTTGCATATACCGCAAAAGCCAGACCGTCAATACCCGCTCTTAATAAAACAAATAAAAATCTTCAGCTTCGAGAATTTTTTCCAACAGCAGACAAATCAAAAAAACACCTCCGTACTCAATTGATAGCCGGCATCTTTGGATGGGTTAATAAGAGACAAACATACCATGATACACCTTCCTTTATTCGCAATATAATTCAGCAAACATATATTAGGAATGCCATTACTGCACCCTGGCTTTTACCAGATATTCATGGTATGGGCCATATTGAAAATGCAAGCATAACAAGGAATGAGCCCCAAATATTTAAGCTGTTAGGTGCACTTCCTTCCGCCAAATGGGTGACATGGGAAAATATCGAGAAATATGTGGAATACCACGTCCTTGACATTCGACCCATTAAAGAATATCTGGCAGATGATAAATTGCATTATACTGCTAAAGAAGATGAGAAATTTAACGAGTATTATTCAGAAACTAATATTTCCCTGGACATATATGAAGATGCTATTTCTTACCCATTTATAAAAGGCAGTTTTTTCCTTTTTGCAGCTTTAGGATTGTGTGAACTGGCTTATGATGAAGTCGAGGTTAATAACAGTGAAGATGGTATATTCTCAAGCTGGGATGGATTGCGATATGTTCGAAGAACAGCTTTGGGAGACTATGCCTGTGGACTTGTAGAAACCTATGAGTTAAAATCTGTAAGCCAGCTCAATAATTTTGAATTTTCAGAAGAGACCTTATTCATAAGCGTTCAAAATGATGATCCAACGATACTGTCGCTTTTGGCTCCCTATGCTGACAAAATTGGACCAGGTCGGTTCCATACAAATTCAGCAATTTTCCTGAAGGGTATACGGTCCCAAAAGGAACTAGAAGCCAGAATACTTCTCTTTCGAAATATTGCCGGGAAAGATCTTCCTGCCAATTGGGAACTATTTCTCAAAGAGTTGTCGAATAATGTAAATCCTCTTGAAGCGGTGGTCCAGGTAATGGTGCTTAAAATCCCACCTCATAATCAGACGTTAATTAAATTATTTGCACGTGATGAGGAATTGCGATCACTGGTTTCCAAGGCAGAAAATTTTCAGATTATTGTTCCCAATACCAAACTTTCTGCATTGAAAAAACGACTACAGGCGTTAGGTTACTTCTTACAATAATGAATGGGTTAATTTGAGCAAGTTAGCTATTCATTTCCCCATGGTAACGTGATAAATGTTAAATGCAATCCGGAAAATTTATATCTAATCATTTGTTTAAATTCGAGGTTAAAAATCATTTGGGTCGATTGTGATTTACATCGTGGATGTCATACCGATCACTGGCAAGAGTCTCCGCACCAGCCAGCCCATCATCTCCGGCATCAAACGCCACAATCAAAAACTTCGCCATCAACCCATCACCCCCAGGCGTTTGCCGATTAAATGAAGATATCGATGAATGATCAGGGAATGAGCGATTGAAGATTATTAGTTCGTCAGGGCATTTTTTACCTACTTTCGGTGCTTATTTGGTCATCCAATCATGAGTGCTGCACCCCGATCGTTAATCCTTCCCATATTCTTAACTGTATTTATCGATATGCTCGGCGTGGGCATCATCATACCTGTACTACCCGCATTGTTTTTTGAAGAAGGCTCCATGATATTTACCGTGGAGACGCCATACTCCCAAAGGTCCTTCTTCTACGGTCTGCTGCTGGCGAGTTTTCCCTTCATGCAGTTTTTTGGTGCACCTATTCTGGGTACATTATCCGACCGCTATGGACGAAAACCCTTGTTACAGCTTTCGCTCGCCGGGACCCTCATAGGATATATCCTCTTTGGGACCGCCATCCTCACGCATAATTTATGGCTGCTTTTTTTTAGCCGAATGCTTCCCGGTTTTATGGGGGGCAACATTGCAATTATTTATTCCTCGATTGCCGATATTAGCAATCCGGAGTCAAAAGCCAAAAATTTTGGATTGGTGGGTATGGCTTTTGGATTGGGATTTATTCTCGGACCCACCATTGGCGGGACCTTAGCTGACCCTAAAGTGCTCTCCTGGTTTACAGCAGCCACCCCATTTTGGTTTACAAGTGGGCTGACCTTTATTAATATCCTTTTTGTCCAGTTTATTTTCAGGGAAACGCTCGGCACCCCACGTATGACTAATGTGCATATCTTGAAAGGCGTTACGAATATTGTCTCCTCGTTTCGAGCGCCCAATCTCCGTATTATATTTTCGGTGGTCTTGTTTCAGGCATTAGGATTTACCTTTTTCACTCAATTCTTTTCTGTATTGCTCATCGACAAAATCGGAGCCCAACTCAGGGACATCGGAATGTTGTTTGGTTGGATAGGCGTATGGTTAGTTTTTACACAAGGAGTTATCGTCCGTTACATTAGTCAGCGATTTCAAAGTGCAGCGATCTTGCAATTCAGCCTGCCTGCACTGGCAATGGCGGTGGCTGCGGTCATGCTGCCCGACAAGCTTTGGCTATTCTTTATCATTAATCCTTTTGTAGCCATTTTTCAGGGCATATCTGCGCCCAATTTAACCGCTGTCGTATCAGCACAGGCAGGCAAGGAACATCAGGGCGAAATATTAGGCATTAATCAGTCCATGATCTCCGTAGGTCAAATGCTGCCGGCGATCATTGGCGGCTGGCTCAATACCATTAATGTCCATATGCCTTTAGTTGCTGCATCTGTATTTATTCTCTGTGGCTGGCTCACCTATATCCTTATTTTTGTGCCGAGTCAACGAAAGTTGAGGGAATCAGCTATTACGAAAGAATTTCATTAGCATTTAGGCTAGGTGCTTGCCTACCGTCGAAAAAGACAGGTAGGTTATGAGGTTTGCCTATCGTCGCGAAGCCATTAGGTTTGGTGTTTTAGTTTCGTTGTTCTTCGGCCACCGAGTTCATGGGCACCTTCAGGTCTTTAAAAACAGCTTATATTGAAGGTATAAAGTCGAGTTGGGAAAAAATCCGTAAATAAATTTATTTGAGTTTCTTCAGGATGGCATTATTGACCAAAGAGGTCATTTGAGTAATGGCAATGTGGTTGAGTTGGGTCAGGCGTTCGGGTTGTTCCAAACTTTGCCGTATCAACACCGCATTGATACTTTCCAGATTGGAGAGCACCACCAGTTGCTCCAAAGTTGCTTGGTCACGGATGTTTCCTTTGGCATCGGGGTTTTGGGCTCGCCATTCGGTAACCGTTTTTCCAAAAAGTGCCATATTCAACAAGTCAGCTTCGGAGGCCTAAACAAATGAAGTTTCTTTAGCAGACAGCTTTTTGGGAATCAGTCGTTCTTTAATGGCGTCCGTGTGGATATGATAATTCACTTTGGCGAGGGTGCGCTGCAGGTTCCAGTCAAGTTTTAGTCGGTTGTTTTCTTCCTCCTTTAGGCGTTTGTATTCTTGAATTAGATATACTTTGAATTCAGCACTAATCCACATCCCAAATTCAAAGGCAATGTCGATATGGGCGTATGTGCCCCCATATCTTTGTAATTGGTAAATAACATTGCAGAGTTTTTCTTAACTGCGAATACATTGCAATTGGCAACAGGAACTGCATAAAAATTGGCAACTATAGGGTTTTGTTCGTTGCAAAATACACAAACCCCATATTGCGCGATACCATTATCGTTTCCCACATAAAGTACAGAGGGTACATTCTCAATTTAGGGAGTATGGAGGCTCTGGATTTTCCAGAAGTAGGTTATTCGTTTATGTGCAAGCCTTCATCCTTGCAGATAGGCATAGGCCTTTTGTTGAAACGTTGAAGCATTGAAATGTTTAGCGTTTACAAGCCTGCCTTACCGTCGCGAAGCCCTTAGGTTTTTCGTTGAAGCGTTGAAATGTTTAGCGTTTAGATTATTGGTAGAACGGTAGAATCGCTTAGTGTTTAGAAGGTTTAGTAGGTAGAAAAAAAGCTTATAATTTTTTCAATAATTCCTCCGTCAATTCATAATCCTCGCCGGTAGCTTTTGCCAATTCAATGGCATACAAACCAACTTTACGCGCTTTTGATTTTTCGCCCAACTTCGCGTAGAGCGCTGCCAATGTGTCGTTATTGTGATAATTATCATCCAGCTTTACCGCACGTTGCGCCCACTTTAAGGCCTCTTTTAACGCCACAGAATCGTCGACTTTTTCGTAAAACGTCCAGGCGGCATCATTGAGGGCATCGGGGTCATCGGTCATATATTGTTTAAAATAGAGGAGTGCTGCGTTTACATATTCGGACATTAATGATGCCTGCTGAAAATAATTCATTTTCATCAGCAGCAACTGCCGTTCCTCATCCCCTGAAAAAACCGTCTTTAATAAAGACTTCGTAACCTGCCAATCCGGTGAATTCAAAAAGTTGGCCATCTCCAGCACCTCTTCAATTTTCATCAACACCGCCTGACGGCCATAATGCGCTTCAAATAATTGCCGATTATCTACGATATAATTAAACATTGGCTCATCCACATATTCCGAAAAATTGTAGATAAACTCCAGGTTTTTGACACTTGTCCAATCCTTCTGACTACGAATATATTCCCTGGCTACGGGCGCATGCCGGCCATCCTGTGCCTGAAAAAGCCGCTGCGCGTATTCATATAAAAAGATATCGGACCGGTCACCTTCGGTATAGCGCACATCCCATGATTGCAATTTACCATTGGGGTCCAATGCGGTCTGGCCCAGCACTAAAAAATTGGCAGGATTGTGAAACCCAGCAACCCGATGGACTACCTTTCCCATCGCATCGACAAATAAAAGTGTCGGGTAGGCCTGGATACCAAACTGCTGGCTAAGCGTCAATCCCTCCCCTTTTTCCATATCCATTTTTACATTAATGAAATGTTGATTATAAAATGCGCCTACTGCGGCATCGACAAAGGTCTGCTTATCCATCATTTTACATGGCCCGCACCAGGTGGTATAC
>JBBQMA010000035.1:0-10852 GCA_038328415.1 Chitinophagales bacterium
CCACTTTGAAGAGGTGATAGGATTGGGAAAATCCGCATTGAACAGCTCCTCTTTTCATGTTTTTGGATCTGAAGACCGTTTGGGCGCAGAATTGGCAGGAGCATTGAAAAACACCATTGCACTCGGATCAGGCATCTTATCAGGGTTAGGTATGGGAAAAAATATCCAGTCTATGCTCCTCACCCGCGGATTACATGAGATGATTCACATTGGTCGCGCATTGGGCTCTGATAGTCACGCTTTTATTGGAACTGCGGGAATTGGTGACCTTATAGCTACGGCAACCAGTGAAAAGAGTCGGAATTTTACGTTTGGATTAAGGTTGGCGACAGGAGAATCCTACCAATCTGTAAGGGATACAATGCCTGAATTAGCTGAAGGCATCAGGACACTCCAAATTATAAAACAACTATCAAAAAGTTATAAGTTGCATGTCCCTATAAATACAATGCTGTACAGGGTAGTATTCGAAGGCTTTGACATGCAAAAAGCAATTCAGTTTCTAATGCGTTATCCTTACGACATTGACGTGGATTTTATTTAATCCCACGTCGTTCATTCAAGTAGGTTACTTCAATTTATCTTTAAATCGCTTTCTAAATTTAACCATCTTTGGTGTTATAATAGCGCTGCAATACCCATCCGACGTATTCTGGCGGTAATAGTCCTGATGATAATTTTCTGCCGGATAGTAAGTGCCCATTGGCGCAATCTCTGTGACAATGGGCCTCTCCCATAGTTGCGGGGCAATCTCCCTTTTTGAGTATTCGGCTTTACTACGTTGGTCTTCATCATGATAAAAGATGACTGACCTGTATTGTGTACCCACATCATTTCCTTGGCGATTCAGTGTAGTGGGGTCATGTGTACTCCAAAAAACTTCAAGGATGTCCTCAAACGAAATTTCTGAAGAATCGAAGAATATTTGAACAACTTCTGCATGACCGGTCGTTCCACTACATATTTGTTTGTAGGATGGATTGTCCAGTGAACCTCCGGTGTATCCTGACTCCACCTTGTATACACCTTTCAACTCCTGATAGACAGCTTCGACACACCAAAAGCATCCCCCGCCTAATGTAACGATTGAAAGCCCATCCTTTTCCATATCTAGTAGTTGATTTTGATTTTGCAATCCAGACCCGGGGGTATCCTGCCGCTGAGCGCATGAGGAAAATGCCAATACCAGAAAAGCCGAAGTAGTCCAAATGATTAGGTGCTTCATTTTTTGTCTGGTTTAAATAAAAGTGAAATCGAATTGACACAATGCCGAGTGTCTTTTGATGTAAATCCTTCTCCCAGAAACACGTGCCCTAAATGACCTTTGCACTGCACACATACTATTTCCGTCCGCTGGCCATCTGCATCCGGAATGCGCTGCACAGCACCTGGAAGCTCGTCATCGAAACTCGGCCATCCACAACTTGAATCAAATTTATCTTTTGATGTATAAAGCGGGGCATCACACCTACGGCAATGATAGGTTCCAATATCCTTACTTTTGTAGTAGTCTCCTGTAAATGGTCTTTCTGTTCCTTTCTCCTCGATCACTCTTGCCTCCTCAGGTGTCAGGTTTCGCCAAACTGCGTTGGCATTTTCTGCAGACATATCCTTTGGACGGACTTGCCCGGGGGTCGTTGCCTCACCTGCATTGGTTTCCCTGGTTGGCTTTTGGGCACTAGAAGTACAGGAGACCAAAAGACAACACGTTGTCAAGACTATAATTAGTTCTTTCATTTTTATTCGTTTTTAAATAATAGGGAAATCGAATTAACACAATGACGCGTGTTTTTAGACGTAAGACGCTCTCCAGTAAAGACATGGCCCAAATGTCCCCCGCAATTTGCACAGACGATTTCTGTTCTGCGACCATCAGCATCCGTGTTGCGCAGCACCGCTCCGGTTAGTTCATCATCAAAACTAGGCCATCCACAACTAGATTCAAACTTGTCAGTAGATCTATAGAGCGCGGCATCACATCTACGGCAATGATAGGTGCCTCGTAAATTGGTCGCATTATATTCACCGGTAAACGGACGTTCCGTTCCTTTGTGCTCAATGACTCTTGACTCCTCCGGGCTCAGTGTCCGCCAATTAGGATCAGACATAACTATTCATTTCTAAAAGGAACAAAAACAACTGAAGGTTGTTCGTAACTATTGAAAATCCTTCCAGGCTCGTAGGGCCCTAGATGAATATTCCCCGTCTCTTTTATTGAATTGTTGGACTACTCTTTTTCAAGGGTAAAAACAGAATCTTGCAGGCGCAGTGATCCTCCGGTCCGAATGATTGCCGTAAGTCCTCCCCTGTGCGCCAAGGATTTTGCCCCTCCCTTTCCTAAATTTTCCTCCATACGCGAGCAAGGATGGCAAGGACCCGTCAATTCAAAAATGCATTCCCCCAATTGAATGAGCGTTCCCGGTGGCAAATGAAGGTTGATACCTGAAATAACAATGTTTCGGCGGGTCAAAGTAGGATCAATGGAAGTTATGCCTAAAGCCATTGCAGCTTCTTCGAGATCTTCTGCCAAAATGATGGTCGCTTGACGGTCACCATCCTTTTTATCATAATGATCACCTTCCAATCCAAATCCAGCAATTGCTAAAACCTCCGTTTTGGATAGCATAAGTTTTTTTCTACCGGGTCGCACCCCGATCCAACGTATTTGCCCTTGAATCATTGGATAAATGTTAAATTATATCAGAAAGGAACCCTTACGATTCCTCATTTCTGGTCAAATTTCAATTATTTTTTACTAAAAACACCTTAAAATCGTCCCATTTGGGATGATATTTTTCACAAATTACCAACAAAAAGATAATATAATTTCATATTTAATTGTATTACAGATTTATACGCATTACATATTATTAACATATCAAATACGTCGTTCACAATTTGACTTTTTTGTATTTTGTAAGGGAGGCACCCCTGCGCATCTTTGTACTGTGATCGGAAGTAGGTCACCAACAAAAACGAATATTGTTCATGGGATTATAATAGGCCGGTGCCGGACAGTAAAAAGTTACTGTCCAGCACCCCAACTTTAACCGGCCGTTAAGATGCTCTTAAAATCATACCAAATTGAAAGAGAGTGTCGTTACAAAATCGAATATTGTTCATGGGATTATAATTTGTAGCAAAGCGCCGTCATGAAAGCATGACGGCGCTTTTGTCTTTTTAAGACTTCCTCGATGCTGTTTTGGTAAAAGCCTTACTTTTGTCCGCTTAATTACGCACACATGAATTTACACGAATACCAAGGGAAAGAATTGTTAAAGCAATATGGTGTAAAAATCCAGGAAGGCTATCTCGCCACAACAACCGAGGAGGCTGTGAAATCTGCCCGCATGGTTAAAGATAATTACCAATCGGATTGGTGTGTCATAAAGGCACAGGTGCATGCCGGTGGTCGTGGAAAAGGCGGGGGAATCAAACTAGCTAAAAATGAGGAGCAGGTTCGGGAGCATGCTTCAAACATTTTGGGGATGCATTTGGTAACGCCCCAGACGAGCAAAGAAGGAAAATTTGTGCGAAAAGTATTAATCGCCCAGGACGTATATTATCCTGGGGAATCTGAAACCAAGGAATACTATATATCTGTTCTTACGGATAGGGGCAGGCAGCGCAATGTCATTATCTATTCAACAGAAGGCGGTATGGATATTGAAACGGTAGCCGAGAACACCCCTCAATTAGTGCAAAAGGAATATGTAGATCCGGAACTAGGACTGTTGCCCTTCCAAATAAACAAGATTGCATTCAATCTTGGACTTGAAGGATCTGCATTCAAAGAGATGAAGGCATTTATTCAATCACTTTATAAGGCATTCATAGGTTCTGATGCTTCCCTCTTTGAAATAAATCCTTGTTTAAAAACAAGTGACAACAAGGTTATTGCGGTAGATGCTAAGGTCGTTTTGGATGACAATGCCTTATTCCGGCATCCCGATCTAGCGGTCTTGCGCGATACAGATGAAGAAGATCCAACTGAAGTTGAAGCGCGAAGCCACAATCTCAATTACGTCAAACTGGATGGCAATGTGGGTTGTATGGTCAACGGTGCGGGTTTAGCCATGTCGACGATGGATATCATCAAACTTTCCGGAGGGGAACCAGCTAACTTTTTGGATGTAGGCGGAACGGCTGATGCCGACCGGGTCGAAAAAGCCTTTCGTATTATTTTACGCGATCCTAATGTGAAAGCTATTCTGATCAACATCTTCGGTGGCATAGTACGATGTGACCGTGTAGCTCAAGGTGTAGTTGATGCCTACAGGAATCTTGGCGATATTCATGTGCCTATCATTGTTCGACTTCAAGGCACAAATGCAGATATTGCCCAAAAGATCATCAAGGATTCCGGGTTAAAGGTCTATTCTGCCATTTTATTACAAGAGGCTGCCGATTTAGTCAATCAGGTACTGAAAGAATAACACCTGCACCTACTTTCTTAAAAGAGTTTAGCATCTCTTGAAGTCAGAACTGAGTAATTCCGACTTCAAGCGGTCAGGTTATCTGGAGCGTTCATAGCGTTATGAAGTGAGGCAAACTTTTTAACACTGAGGGCCCAAATCATCCATTTGACTATTTTAACTTCAATTTGCATGGACTTTACTAAACAATTTATTAGTTAGTGCCTTTAGTTGACTCCAATCTACAGGTCCACGCCCTTCAGGTATCCAATTAGATACCTCAGCATATAATCTGAACGATGGTTCAGACAACGGCCTGGCTTACCGATACCGACCTAAATCTCAAATGTAAATCCTTCCTCTAGGACGATTTCATAGCGCACCTTATCAAAACGATAAAGCTTTGCCGGCCGATGTGCAACGCCAGCTTGTGTGGTGCGCAAATCAACAAGGATATTCATTGCCAATATCTTCTTCCTGAAATTACGCTTATCTAACGGTACCTGCAAAATAGCCTCATATAAATGCTGCAATTCGGTTAATGTGAATTGGTGTGGCAATAATTCGAATCCAACAGGTTGAGTCTTTACGCGCTTTTTGAGCTTATTAAAACAGGCTGCCAGTATTTCATTGTGATCAAATGCCAGGTTCATTCCCAATACGTCCTGCATATTGTGCCATTGAGCCTGGTCAGCCCATGAGGATGAAGTAAGTTCGTAATTATCAATTTTAATCAACGAGTAATAGGCAATGGTAATTACTCTGCCTGATGGATGCCTGTCGACTCCACCAAATGTATGGACCTGCTCCAGATAAACATTCCTTAAACCAACCAACTCCTCTAAAACACGCGCAGCAGCAACATCCAAATCTTCTTCAGGAAAAACCAAATCACCAGGCAGACCCCATTCGTCTTTATGTGGTGCGGCTCCTCTCTTAACCAGAATGACTTTCAAGACATCCCGGTTAAATCCAAAAATCACATTGTCAACTGAAATAGCGGACCTTAAGAATTGATGGAGTTTTGCCATTCAAGCTGGTTGTTAGATGGTAACTACTTCAAATATAATCAAAACAACTGGTAGAAACATTGACAATATATCAATTTCTGTACTTTTGTTCATGATCAATTTAACATCAGACACATTGACAAGACCCACTTCTGGAATGTTGAAGGCCATGATGAAAGCAGAAGTCGGTGACGATGTCTTTGGAGAGGATCCCTCAGTGAACAAACTGGAAGAAATAGTAGCAGATAGGTTTGGAATGGAAGCGGCTCTTTTTTGCCCTTCAGGCACTATGACCAACCAGATTGCTATAAAAGTACATACAAGACCATTAGATGAGGTCATTTGCGACATTAACTCACACATCTATCAATATGAAGTTGGTGGATACGCCTTCCATTCAGGCATTGGCATACAATTATTAGAAGGCGATTATGGTCGGTTGCATGCCGGACAAATTGAAGCCGCTATTCGACCTGAAAAGGATTGGCTACCGCGTTCCCGCCTTGTGGTACTTGAAAATACAAGTAACAGAGGAGGCGGAAGCTATTATACCATTGATCAGGTCCAGCCCATAAAAGTGGTGTGCCGACAGAATAATCTGGCTCTTCATCTGGACGGAGCAAGACTTTATAATGCCCTCGTAGAAACATCCGAATCCACGCAAGTTTGGGGTTCAGCATTTGATTCGATTTCACTATGTCTTTCGAAAGGCTTGGGTGCACCCGTTGGCTCTTTACTAATAGGATCGGCACCGTTTATCAGGGAGGCTCGCAGGGTACGCAAAGCTATGGGTGGTGGCATGCGACAGGTGGGCTATCTGGCTGCGGCCGGTATATATGCCATCGAGAATCATATCAATCGGTTAAAAGAAGACCATATTCATGCCCAATGGATTGCCAACGCTTTGGATGAATCAGATTGGGTCATAAACATCAAACCAGTAAGCACGAATATTATTCTCTTCGACGTAAAACCGCAATGGACCGCAGACCAAGTGCTAGGTGCATTGGAATTGGCAGGGATCAAGGCTGCCGGATTCGGACCTCAAACCATCCGCTTTGTTACTCATCTTGACATTTCATCGGAAATGGCTCTAGCCTGTTGTACCATTCTAAAGCGTCTCCATCTTAATTAAGCACCTCTAAGACTCTATACCCTTCCTGCGATTCAACTCATCGCGAATGGCCGCAGCGTGTTCGTAATCTTCATTATTAAGGGCATCCTTCAGTAGTTTCTCCAACGCGACTATTGAATATTGGTCAAGCGGCTTGGACTCGTCCTCCAGCTCCAATGGCTTTGGTGGTTGTACTTCTGCACCTTCATTCTCCTCTTCTAAGACCACCCCTGCCGATTCCATGATAAACTCAAACGTAAAAATCGGACATTTAAATCGGACCGCCAGCGCCAAAGCATCTGATGTCCTGGAATCAATTTCAATCTGCTCGCCCTGGCGCTCACAAACCAATCGGGCATAAAAGATGCCATCCAACAGGTTATTAATAAGGACTTCCTTTAAGGTTATCTCGAAAGATTCTATCGTTTTTTTAAATAAATCATGTGTCAATGGCCGATTAGGAGTCATTCGTTCCATTGCAACAGCAATGGCTTGCGCCTCAAATCCACCAATAACAATGGGTAATCTGCGTCGGCCACCTTTTTCGCCAAGAACAACAGCGTAATTATGTGATTGTGTAACGCTATGTGACAGCGCAACTATATCGAGTTCAATCTTCTTCATGTCAGATCCTTGCTTACTCATGAGGCTATAGTTGAAAAACCATTATGAAAGGGCGTAATCTTAGCCCGCAGCCTGAGATTTCCTGATAGCCGCCGTTAATCGGGGAACCACCTCAAATAAATCACCGACAACCCCATAGTCGGCAGCCTTAAAGAATGGTGCTTCAGAATCTTTGTTAATCACTACAATGACTTTGGAACGGTTGACACCGGCTAAATGTTGGATGGCGCCGGAAATGCCAATGGCTATATACAAATTAGGACGAATTGCAATACCTGTTTGGCCCACATGTTCATGGTGAGGACGCCATCCTGAATCTGCTACAGGCCTTGAGCACGCCGTTGTCGCATTTAAAACATCCGCCAAATCTTCAAGTATACCCCAATTCTCTGGGCCCTTTAATCCCCTGCCTCCCGACACCACAACGGTAGCTTCTGGCAGCGGCACTATTCCTTCCACTTTATCGACTTTAACAACTTTGGACCTCGAAGGTGTTGCAGGAAATTCCAGGTTAACAACCGGGGCAGCAACCCCGGTGGCCTCGGGCTGAAGTGCATTCCCCATTACTGACAAAACACTTATCGGTGTTAATATTTGATAATCGGCAAATGCTTTTCCTGAAAACGCCCCTTTGCGCACTGTGAACGGAGACATTTGAGATGGCAATTCACCAACACCGCTTACGGATCCGGCTTTCAACCGGACTGCAACTCTTCCAACAAGAGACTTCCCGTTTGCCGTGTGCGAAAGAATCACAACGGTAGCACCTTCCTTCACTGCAACTTCAGTAATTGCGTTTGTATAAGTCTGCGAATCAAAGGGGGTATATCCGGCATCGGCAATGTGTATAGTTACTGATGCACCATATATGCCACATGCGCTGGGATCAGAGGCCGGACCAAGTACTAGCGCTTTGCAAGACAGGCCAGCTTTTTCAGCCAATTTTTTACCGTAGGTCAGCGCTTCAAGGCCAGCCTTTTTTATTTGTCCGTTTATCGTTTCTACAAATACCAGTATCATGAATAAAAACTTTCAATGTGATAAAATTGGTGGCTGATCAAAGGATCTTTGCTTCTTCTTTAAGCAGTCGAACCAGCTCATCCATATTGTCAGCGTCAACCAACTTTACAGATGATTTTTCCTTCGGCAATGTATATTGCGCTATCCTTATTCGTGCCAATTCACCTGTTGGCTGGACTACATTCAAAGGCTTTGTTTTTGCCATCATGATACCCCTCATATTGGGGATTCGCTGCTCTGCAAGGTCTTTTGCAGCACTCAGCACAAACGGGACGGTTGTCTCCACCGTTTCTACGCCGCCTTCCACTTCACGATTCACAGTGGCTACAGAACCATTCAGCTCAAGCTTGTTTGCATAGGAAATAAATGGCCAGTCAAGTATTTCTGCCACCATAGCACCTACTTCTGAACCGTTATAGTCAATACTCTCCTTTCCTAGGAAAACCAGATCATAATTGGACGTTCGGGCATGGTGTGCAATTTCAGCAGCGACACTATAGGCATCCGAAGGAGCCATATCAACACGGATAGCATCGTCAGCACCAATAGCCAATGCCTTTCGAACAATCTGGTCACAGTCTACCTCGCCAACTGAAATAACAGTCACTTGACCACCTTGCGCCTCCTTTAATTCAAGGGCCCGAACTAATGCATACCACTCATCGTAAGGATTCATAATAAATTGAACCCCATTGGTATCAAAACGTGTATTGTCGTCCGTGAAACCTATTTTAGCTGTGGTATCTGGCGTTTTGCTGACAGCAACTAATATTTTCATAATGATTTATTGATCCGTAATGCCCACTTTTTGCGCTGCAAATATAGACAAATTAGCCTCATTAAATGTTGACTCAAGAGATTGTCCCTTTCGGATAATACAAGATATTCAAAGACATTTGACCTTGTCTAATGGCCAGTACAAGTCACATGCCTATCTTTAATGCACTTAAGCTGGCGCAATGTATACATAGTGTTGTGTTAACACTATTAAGATGGTGGCAATTTTCGAATTCATTTTATGTAATCTTATCTTGATATTTGCATTGTTGGAGATATCCCACTATTTGATCATCATTTGCCAGGTTATCAGGCCACATAATCATTGTGGGATATTAACTTGCTTTTAGGCGTGTTCAACTTCTTGCAGAAGCAGAAAATCAGCCTTTTCCTAATAAAATACCTAATGTCCAGACTTGACCAAATCCTTTCGCTTTTGGAAAATACGCCAGCTGATCCTTTCCTTCGATTTGCCTACGCGAAAGAACTGGAAAATATGGGCATGGTCGCTGAGGCTTTGGCAGCCTGGGCATGGTTTCCGGCAAATGCTGCCGATTACAACGGTTTTTACTATCACTATGGCCAATTACTTGCCAAAGAAAATTTTCAGGAACAGGCAATTGCAATCCTAAAACTAGGTCTCGAAAAGACAAAGGAACAAGGCGACCGTCACGCCTATGGTGAACTTCGGGCCTTACTTGATGACGTGGAGGATTAGCCTCGACCTACTGTTTCGGAACCGCACATATCCCTGAAAATACCTGCTTGGCAGGGCCTGTCAACCAAATATCCCTGTAGCCAAATGAGCCGGCTTCCCAATGGACATCTAACATCCCACCCTTGGTTTGCACTTCCACCTTGTTTAGTCCTTTCCGACCTGACAGGGAAGCCCAGGCAATTGCTGCTGCTGTGACACCTGTGCCGCAAGACAACGTTTCGTCCTCAACGCCCCGTTCGTAGGTTCGGATCAGCAGCATGTCATCAACCTCCTGGACCAGATTGACATTGATGCCTTCTACTTTCCATGGATCACTGCACCGAATCGAGTGCGCTACCGTATTCAGGTCCATATGCTCGACATCTTTAACAAATCTGATGTAATGTGGTGAACCTGAATTGATAATAAAATCGTTCCCCTCTCGCTCTATCGAGAGGACAGAACGCATATGGACAGAAATTCGACCTTCATGATCAATCCGGGCTTCATGATCACCATCTGCAGCAACAAAATATGCCTCCTCACCAATCCAACCCAAGTGATGAGCGAAAGCCATCATACATCTGGATCCATTGCCGCAAAACGTAGACTCACGACCATCCGCATTGTAGTAAACCATTCGAAAATCGTATCCCCCGGTCTTTTGAAGCAGCATCAAACCATCTGCACCAATCCCGAAATGCCTGTTGCAAAGCGATGCAATTTGAGATTTCTGCAACGCCATCTCCCAAGAGCCTGAGGCATCCTCAACCAGTATAAAATCGTTTCCCGTACCGTGATATTTGTAAAATGACAACAATTCATCCATTAATCAGTGATTTATAGGTGTAGTGTCGCTCGATATCGTGTCCGATTCTGGTCTGAGCGATGGTAGGTTATCGTACATAGTGACATAGCGCACAAGCATTATTCCCAACATTAAAAGGATCAATGCCAGGCCAAGGAAAGAAAAACGCCAACCCCACATATTTCCTTTAAAGGCAGAAGGAAACGTATCAACCTCTTTAGGAACAGGTTTTTCACCACCCATAAACTAATCGTTTAAAAAAGAAGTTAGTATTATATTGCGAAGGCAAATATACCTTTTCCCGACATCCTCCTTTGATCAACCCTAATTAAAGCTATGAAGCAACTAGGTTTATTCATTCTCGTTTCTGTTTGCAGCGCCTTATTT
>JBBQMA010000036.1:0-10777 GCA_038328415.1 Chitinophagales bacterium
ACAGAAGAAGTTAGCGTTCATCTTGAAGGCGGACCTGAATTGGCGGTCAGCCCTGATGAAGCAAATTATCCTGATGTTCATTTTACTAATCCTGACGGTTTACAGGTGATTACCATAGATGGTCAGAGTTTTCTGGTTATCGAGGAAGACATCAATGGAGCTTCGTTTGGACGTCTACCAGCCGGTGTGACTAGCGCTGTATGTGAAGTGTTTTTATTAAATCTGGCAAAGACTACCCCTACACTTGATGACCTTATTCGTTTGTCAGCAACACCTCGTGGTGCAGAAGTTACAGGTTGCGTGATGACACCAGATGGCAAGTCCCTATTGATGAACTGTCAGCATCCAAATTCCAATTTGGCTTTCCCTTTCAATCATTCCCTGACTTTTGCAATTCATGGATTTGACCAGCTTACAGTAACAGGTTTGCAGGATCCCAATTGGGATAACACCAGTGGATTTCAGATATATCCAAATCCGACGACGCGCCGTGTACATATGAATAAAGTAACGGATGCTGCGCTTTACAATGAAAGCGGTCAGCGTATGCGCGTTTTCCGGGATACAGATCAGTTTGATGTTTACGGCATTCACCCCGGCACCTACTTTGTGCAGTCTGCCGAAGGCGAGATTACCAAGCTGATCATTCAGTAAGATAGTTTTCATTTCTTCATAGTTTTTCCGTGCGGCAGTCTCCAAAAGAGACTGCCGCGTCGGTTTTTTCCAACTTAAAGTCTGTCTTATGCGTATTGTCTTCTTCCTTTTTCTGATTGCTTCATGCCTGGTACTGGGAACATCATTTTATGTTAAAGATGTTGATTCGTCTTCGAAGGATGTGCTTCGTTCAATTGAATTGAATTTCCATGAAGATCTGAAAAAATTGGAGGATTCCATGGAGCACTATTTTGCTATCACCATACAATGGTGTGATGGTGCCGCAACATTAGATCAGTTACGTGGTGCTCATTTCCAGACAAGGCGCTCCTTTAAACAAGTTGAACTGCTGCTGGATTATTTTGACCCGTCCGCAGTAAAACGATATATTAATGGACCTCCACTTCCGGCTGTAGATCGCAAGATTCCCGGCATTGTCATTTTGGAACCTGAAGGTTTGCAAATGCTCGACGAATTATTATTTGATGAATCTCCAATTAGGAACAAGGAAGAAATACGGCGGCTCGCGGAAATGTTACACAAAAATATAAAAGATGTTATTCGCTATCAGTCCGGTATCGCCATTCAACACCGTCATATCCTTGAAGCTTGCCGCCTGGCTACCATTCGGATATTTACTTTAGGACTCACCGGATTTGACACACCGGGATCGGGAGCCTCCATAGCTGAGGCGAAACAAAGTACAAACTCCCTTTTCGAAACGCTCTTTGTGTATGAAGAGATGCTCAATACAAAAGCACCTGAATTATTTAGTCGTCTTCGCGCATTACATCATGAGCACGGGCGTACGTTACTTGTTGCTGAGGATTTTAACAGCTTTGATCGATTGCATTATCTGACCCATGTGATTAATCCCTTGCTTGCACTCATAGCCGATATACAAACGCAATTGGGGATCGAATTTATTGAGGAAACAGAATATGTTCCAGGTCCGTTAAATCATAGAGCGAAAAATTTATTTTCACCGGATATTCTGCATACCGGATATTATAGCCGCATTAAAAAACAGGAGAGCAATACTTCACTTGAAAGATTGGGTAAACTACTCTTTTATGATCCATTGCTTTCTTCGTCAAATACATTGGCCTGTGCATCCTGCCATCATCCTGAAAAGGCATTCACGGATGGCCTGGACAAAAGTCTGTCCATCGACGGTAAAAAGCAAACGATTCGAAACGCTCCGACATTAATTCACAGTGTTTACGCAACACATTTTTTTCTGGATATGCGGGAACCATTTTTGAACAGGCAGATGAAACATGTCGTGTTGGATGAAAATGAGTTTGCCACCGATTTTTTTATTATTGAATCCAAGCTCTCCCAAAGCGTGGAATATCAGGAACTGTTCAGGAATGCCTTTGGCACTAAATCCGGGCAACTGATTTCCGAAGAGACCATTTCCCAGGCGTTGTCCGCATATGTTGCCTCCCTGACCGGGTGGAACAGCGCGTTTGATCGCTTCGTTCGTAACGAAGATACAACCCTGGATCCTGCCGCAAAAAGAGGGTTCAATCTATTTATGGGAAAGGCGGCTTGTGGTACCTGTCATTTTGCGCCGACATTTAACGGGACCGTGCCACCGCTTTATACTGAATCTGAATCGGAGGTATTAGGTGTGCCGGCTACAAGGGATACCATGAACCCGATATTGGACCGGGATCTGGGGCGGATAGTAAATAGTATTCCACATGATGTAGCTCCTTTTTATGAACGTTCATTTAAAACCGTCTCGATCCGCAATAGTCCATTGACCGCGCCTTATATGCATAATGGAGTATATAAAACGCTGGATGAAGTGATGGATTTTTATAACAAAGGTGGTGGCATTGGACTTGGACTTGAAGTGCCACACCAAACACTTCCAGACACCCCTCTTGATCTATCTCGCGAAGAAATAGCGGATATAATTGCATTTATGCACAGTCTGACGGATACCACCGGCATGACTTCAATGCCTCAACGATTACCACACGTTGACTCCCGGCCGGAATGGAATAAGCGGCACATTGGTGGGAGTTATTAATATTCGCTATGTCTAAATTTATTATTCTGTTTTCTGTAGTCATTGCTACGCTCATTTTACCTTCATTTCAGCCTGCGGATACCAGTATAATTGTACCTCATCCCGGTGAGGCGCTTTCGAAACAATATTGTGGTATCTGTCATCTTTATCCCGATCCGTCATTGCTGGACCTGCCGACCTGGGAGAAATTTATCCTTCCGAGGATGGGTTATTTTATGGGCATTTATCCACATGATTCGATTCGGCTAACCTTAATTGAACAAGATTCTTCGGCGGCACAGGCTGTCCAAAAAGCCGGTATTTTCCCTTTGGAACCCATTTTGGAGCTGGATGAATGGGCATTAATTCTTGATTATTATCGGTCGAATGCACCTACGCAATTAGCGTACCCCCAGTTTCCGGTTGTGGAGAAAAATATAACACCGTTTATGGTTAAATTTCCTTCCTTGTATTTATCTCCCCCTTCAACTACATTGGTTAAAATAGCGGATAATGGCGGCATCTATATCGGTGATGCAAATACGCAGTCGATTTATTTTTTAGATGACCAATTGCAAAATAAAGTACAGGCACAAGTTAAAGAGGGAGCGGTATCCTTGCTTGAATCCGGCGATGACCTGTTAGTGACCATCATGGGATCATTTTCACCGACCGATGCCGCCAAAGGGATGGTACTGCGTCTTCCCTTGAAGTCTGGCGTTGGGCCGGCAGTGGTTATCCCTGATTTACAGCGACCGGTTCATACATCACGTGCTGATTTGGACGGCGATGGCTTGGAGGACTTAATTATAAGCGAGTTTGGAAAATGGACGGGCCAACTTGCCTGGTGGAAACAATTGCCAACAGGAGAATATAGGCCGCATCCGTTGCGAAAACGATCAGGAGCAATACGGACCATCATAAGGGATGTGAACAGCGATGGCTTGCCGGATATATATAGCCTTTTTGGCCAGGGCGATGAAGGTATTTGGTTGTATATCAATAAAGGGAATGGGGTGTTTGAAGAGAAATCTATACTTCGTTTTCCGCCAACCTATGGATCTTCATTTTTTGATTTAAAAGATCTTGACAACGATGGCATTGAAGAAATTCTTTATACCTGTGGAGACAATGCAGATTATCCTCCTTTTACAAAGGCATATCATGGATTGAGAATTTATAAATTGGAAGCGCCATTTATTTTTAAAGAAATCTTGTTTGTGCCACTACCCGGTGCATACAGCGTCGCTGCAAGGGATTTTGATCTGGATGGTGACATGGATTTAGCGTTGATTTCTTTTTTTCCTGATTATGAAGTGCATTCAGAGCTGGGTTTTATTTATATGGAAAATCAGGGTTTGAATAAATACGCGTATTTTACTTTGCCCCAGGTTGACGCCGGTCGTTGGCTCGTCATGGATGCCGGCGATATTGATCAGGACGGAGACGATGATCTGATCCTTGGCTCATTAACCTTTGAAGTGGTGCCGCCTAATCCCATCCTTAATAAATGGGTGAAAAATGGAATTCCATTTATTCTATTAGAAAATACAACAAGTCAAGTGAAGCGTGACTAGACCTGCTGCCTGATGACCCCTGATCCCTTCCAAGTGAAAAACGACCAACGATCAACGAAATAGACCGCCTCCTGTACTGAAGCTTCGCAAAGCAAAACGGATAACCTAACATAGGGCGTATCACCGCCCTTTAAATATGAATCCTTTCTTCCATTTTTCCAAGTAAAATATCCCTCTCCGGACGGCAATACCCGAAATCTTCTATATTTGTGCAGATGATCTAATTGCTATGCCCCTGATTTTGGAAAAACCTTCTGTGCTTTCCTTTCCTAAAGAATCGATTTTAGAGGAAACTGAACGCCAAACTATTGTTCATTGCACACTAGAGGCTATGCCGCATTTTTATAGCACACTTGTGCGTATATGGCCCACAACATTCCTCATCCAGGAAAATGGTGTTAAGAAAAACCTACTCTACTTTGAACGAATCACCGGTTTTCCTATGTGGATGCCCGTTCGTTTACCGCACACGTTTACTCTGATTTTTGAGGGATTGGATGAGAGCTGTACTCACTTCGACCTGATGGAAGAAATCCCGGAGTCAGGCGGCTTTGAGGTAAACAATATCCCTCGAAATGAGATGGACGTATACCGGGTGCAACTGCTATAAACCGAAGTTAAGTTGCTTTTTTTAAAAAGGAGTATTTCGATAGTTATAGGCAATCAACAGTATCTGAATAATAAATTTTAACGAATTGTTTTGAACGTTTCTGACAAAAAATAGCTGCTATGATAGCATTCAACCGCTACGCGGTTGTGTGGACTATTGTATTGTTATGCCACGGCAAAACTTGCCGTGTTATTCACATTAAATCCCTTCAAGATATTTTTGTGTCACCTATTTACATTCATGCAATTGTAGAAAAGTGCGAATGCATAAAAAGGTAGTAAGCGAAAATGATATAAATTGCATGGGCTACCAACAAACCAAAACCAAGGAGGAATAAGCCTAAGGGCTAGAATACGATTAACCTGCGGTTGCACCGTTATGCGGTGTATCCGCTGGAAATACAAAACCAAAGCAACCCAACCCCAAAGTGGTTGAATATAAGTCAAGTCCCTCTATTACCGCAAGAAATTAACCCACCAATGAGCACATAAAATCAGGAACCTGATCAAATGTTTTTTGGCACCAAATACCATCCGCATACAATTAAGACTGCCCACCGAATTTAATTTCCTGTTCTGAATAAAAGTAATATAGATTCTACCACTACTGTCCAAATTCTAAATATTTTGGACAGTAGTGATTTGTTTATGAGTTTATTCGTTTAGGGGGTTTAGGGTTTGAGCTGGAAGGTGGACTTTCTCCCGCTACCACCCCGCGGCACCCCCGATACCCCGCCATCTTGGGTTAGGAGGCTTGCCTACCGTCGCGAAGCCCTAAGGTTTGTTGTTTGTAAGTTCATGGCTGTCCTTCAAACGAACAACGAACAACGACCAACGATCAACGAAATAGGACCAATGACCAAAAGCAGGAAACCTAAACCCTCCTGCGGCCCCGCTTATCCCGCTATGGAAATGCCGATTAATTTACCTACGCTATAAGTAATCGCCGCAGCGGCCATTCCAAAGATCACCTGTCGGGACCCGGAGAAAAGCAGGCTTTTCCCGGTAAATAAAGTGATGGCGCCACCTATTAAAAACAGACCCACACAACTCGCAGCGACACTGATTCCAATTGCCGGGAATCCCGACCATATCATAAATGGAATGACAGGAATGACGGCCCCAATAGCGAATAATACGAAGGATGAAACAGCCGCTTCCATCGCCGATCCTTTGAGTTCATCGGCATTGATACCTAACTCCTCCTTTACCAGCATCTCATGGGCTTTTTCTTTATCCTGCATGAGTTCGGCGGCCATGGAAATAGCCTGATTTTCCGGGATACCTTTCGCCATATAGATTAATGCCAGTTCTTTTTGTTCACCCTCCGGATTGGTCTCTAATTCGGTCATTTCCATTTGCATCTGGTTTTCATAAAGTTCTTGAGAACTCTTCACGGAAATCCATTCACCTAACGCCATAGATAAGGCCCCTGCCAATAAGCCTGCCGAGCCAGCCAGCAAAATTTGCTGGTTACCTCCTGTGGCACCCGCTACACCCATTACAAGGCTCAGGTTGGAGACGAGCCCGTCGTTGGCGCCTAGCACCGCCGCACGCAAGGCGTTTCCTCCAACAGTCTTGTGGCGGCCTTCAGCCCGGGATACTTGTTCGCCGGATGCCCCTCCCTCGCCGCTCATGAGGATACGGAGGATTTGAACATGATTGCCTTCACCACCTGTGACCGGGAGTTGCGCATCTTCCTTTTGGCGTACCGTAGCCTGAGCAATACTTTTTTCGGTATTGACCATGACTCCGATGACATAGTCATACCCGAAGATGCTTCCTATTTTGTTTAAGGCTAATGCTCGCCAGGAGGGCTCGGGCAGTTCCATTACAACACCACGCGCTTGAATGTTTTTCAACATATCCAGCGCATGGCCTTGTTCGATTTCCGCCAGATGCTCAAAAACCCTTCCTATAGCAGGATCCTTTTCTGCGCCTGCAATCTTTTTATACAGGTAACCTGCGTCCACTTCAGTCTGCAGGCTTGTCGCAAATTGGCCTTTTCGGATTTCTTTCATTTTTATTCCATTAATCTTCATCTGTTTTTTGTTCTGCCTCATTACCGTTGTCGATTCCTGGCGCGACCGTACCCCCGGTAGCCGAGCGAATCTCCGTATGGCGAATTTCACCGCCTGAAGTTCCAACCTGTTGGGCGAGTACCATTGCTCCGATGCCCAGCACAAAACTGAGGACATAAAGTAAAGATGCGCCTTTCTTTTGGGTATAATTGAAATAAAAGGTCAGGACCGATAACAGTCCGAGGGCGCCTACGACCCACAAGAAAATATTTGCCAATTCCTCGTGCGCCTCTACCAATGTTTCACTGCTTGCGCCTGGAATATTTTCAACAACTTCTTCCGCTCCCTCTCCTGTCAGGTATGCAGGAATGGCACATAAAGCGGAAAACAAAAAGAAGCCGAGAGCCGTCCGTTTAACGGTTTCGTTTTTTAAGGTAAATCCGGCAGCTAATGTCAGTAATCCGAATAATGTTCCCAGAATAGGGAGGTGGTTGAGCAATAAATGCACATGTGCCTGGTTCATTTTAATTGTTTTAATTGCGAAGAAAAGGAGGCATGATTGAACGAATGATTCATACCATGCCTCCTGAATACATAAAAGCTTATTTTAAATCCTTTTGGCTATGGTCATCGTCATCCTTCTTCCTACGTGGGGACGTTTTCTGCCGATCGTCGTCTTCGGTTTCCACTTTTGTTTTTACAACCTCTCCGGCGGCATTAAACCAAACTTTGGTCTCCGTCTGTCCATTATTGAATTCGAATTCAATAGTCCCTGTTTTTTCCTTGTGCCAGCTAATGTCTGTGGCATGGGGATACAGTTTTAGGACCCAGCTTTTTCCCGGTTGATTGGCGCCTGATGAAGGTGTTGGATTTTGGGCTTGCGTTGTCATACTTCCCAGAAAAAAAATGGCGAAGGCCAGAATTATGTTTTTCATGTTTTGAAATTAAAAGGTGATGAAATGCGTATTTAAAAAATTAGCTATTGATGGTTATAAATCGTCTGCTATCTGTCATAGATATACGGCATCGTTTTGGTGCAGCTCCGTCATAGGTGTTTCCACATGTCGGGCAAATGAGGTATTGAGCCGGTAGCGTTTCCACTTGGTTGACTTGCAACATGGCCAGCGCATTTTCGTAGAGTGGCTTGTGTTTCATTTCCGTTTTGTACGCGTAATTCAGACTCACGAGTGCCAGTTGATTGTCAGCCGCATTGGCCATCGTTAGGAACTCGGGATACATCGTCGCGATCTCATAGGATTCGCCGGCAATGGCATCAACCAGATTCTCACGGGACGTCCCGACCTTAAATTCTGGGGTAACTATTGGAATGGTTATTCCCATTTCTTCCAGTACGGCCTTATGGTTGTCCGCGTGAATGCTCTCAGAGCGGGAGGTTGCATTAAAAAGCAGTGCCAGTCGCGGATATCCTTCCTGTTTTGCCTTTTGAGCATAGGCAGCGTATTTCGCACTGGCCGTAGTCTCTCCGTTAAAGGCAGTGAGTAAGTTCGTTGCAGTTGCTGCGTTGGCTTCCTGTAGACTTAATTTCCCGGAACCTGCCTCCCCGAGCTGTTGGCCCGCCACAGGTTTTGAAGTTGCTTCCGGGACCATTAATCCCTGGTTTTTTTCTGCCGTGCTATCGCATGAAATAATAGCTAAAGCCAGCATAATAACTAATGTGTTGAATATCGTGTACTTTTTCATTGTCGTATCGTTTTTGTTTCCGATAGGACAAAGGTGGCCCTGCCTGTCTTAAAGGGACCTTGGACTTTTCTAAAAATTAGCTTAAAATTCGAAATTACGTTTTCGGAAA
Organism: Chitinophagales bacterium; assembly: GCA_038328415.1. Classification (GTDB taxonomy): domain Bacteria; phylum Bacteroidota; class Bacteroidia; order Chitinophagales; family Saprospiraceae; genus JAGNXB01. Next base: position 8,695 of record JBBQMA010000036.1, read on the forward strand.
ATAGAGATCAATGGAAGTTCCTGTACCCTCCTTACTGTGGACATCCAAGCGAAGCGCCAACAGTGTGGCCAGTTTTTTTACAATGGCTAATCCAAGTCCGGCTCCAGGCACCATCGAACTGCGGGAAGCATCAGCCCGATAAAAACGGTCGAAAATATAATCTACCTGAGTGACTGGGATTCCCGGGCCATTATCCTGAATGGAAAGGCATGATTTTTCAGGATCCCAGATACAATGAATTTGCCCGCCTTCCACGCCATATTTGATCGCATTTTCAATCAAATTATACACTATGCTATGCAGTAATGTGCTATCGGTGTTCAGAGTGACCTGCAGGGGAATAGCTACCCTGGTGGAGATTGATTTTTCGGCAATTTGCTGCGCCAGCTCCGTGAAACATGTTGCACATATTTCGGAAAGCGAAGTCATGTTTTTCACAATGGTAATACGGCCATTTTCAAGACGGGCCAATTGCAAAAGTTGATCCAGCATGCTTTGCAAGCGGTCTACTTCATGAATGACTCGGCCGATCTTTTCTTCATAAATGGCCTGCTCCCTGTTTTTGCGAATGAGGACTTCCAACGTGCCCCGGATAGCCGTTAAGGGTGTCCTTATTTCATGTGATGCATCGGCCGTAAACTGTTTTTCCCGCAGCATACTGTTTTCTATGCGTTGAAGTAAATCGTTGATCGTAATGGCAAGTCGGTAAAGCTCATCCTTATTTTCCGGAAGGGGCAATCGGGTGTTCATTGTAGCCTCTGAAATGCTGCTTGCAGATCGAATAAGTTTTTGCACAGGTGCAATACCCTTTGCAGCACCTAACGATGTCGCCAAAAACAGGATAATCAGCAACAGGGGAAAGGCAATCCATAACGTATTGCGCAAATTATGCAACACGATGGCGGATTCCTCCTGCGATATCCCAATGGTCAGATGCCCGATCACCTGGGCCTTGTCATTGGCGATCGGAAATTGACCTTGTCGAATGCGTTTGCCTCCGATCATTGTATTGAAAAAGGCGATTTCGTTTAAGGCTGGATTAAAGAGAAGTATGTCACGCTCCAAATTGACGGAGCGAAAAACTATTTTTCCATGTTCATCGACTATTTGCAGCAAGGTTGGGTTTACCTCTACCTGTTGATGCTCTCTTTCTTCCCACTCAGGCATAGACTCAATAATAATTTCATCATCGTCCCAGCGGAGGTTGCTAAATACCTCCTCTTTTTCCTGAAGTATATCTTCGTCTAGATGATTGTAGGCAGTCCAAAAGACCACGCTGTAAACAACCATAAATACAAGGGCTATTGTCACAGATGCCGCTGTAGCAGTAAAGAGGGCGATCCTTGTTCTGAAAGGCAGTTTCATGCGTCCTCATTTATACGGTAACCTACGCCTCTCAGGGTTTGAATAATCGAAGGCTGACCTGGCGTATCCAGTTTCTTTCGCAGAAAGTTGATGTACACATCAATGACGGAAGTGGAGTGCTCAAAGTTTATATCCCACACCTTTTCAATAATGCGCGTCCTCCGGCATACCTTGCCTTTATTGCGCAGCAACATTTCCAAAAGGGCAAATTCTTTTTGGGTAAGGTCTACTTCATCGTTCCCCCGATAAACGCGATGGGTCGTAATATCTAAACGAATGTTGCGAGCAGTAAACATGCTGGTATCTGCTTCGCCATGTCTCAATAACACGCGAATCCGTGCGAGTAATTCTTCGAAGACAAAGGGTTTGCGGATATAATCGTTGGCACCAGTCTCTAGACCAAAGACGACATCATCTGTTGTATCCTTTGCCGTTAAAAATATAATCGGTAGTGTTTTGTTCTCCTTGCGTATTCCCCTACAAATCTCAATACCACTTAATCCCGGCAGCATCCAGTCCAAAAGGATCAGGTCATAGTCCTGCAAGTTGTCAAGGGCCAGTTGGAGCCCTTCTTTCCCGTTATATGCACGATCTATAGCGAAGCCTTCCTCTTCAAGGCCCTCAGCAATGAAGTTGGCAATAGCCTTTTCATCTTCGATCAGCAGGATGCGCATAGCTTGTGGTTCAGGCTATGCAATGGTACACATTATTTTTCATC
>JBBQMA010000037.1:0-10755 GCA_038328415.1 Chitinophagales bacterium
GCACTGGGCGCCGATGTCACTGCCGGTTTTGGCCCTCCCACAACCCGTGCTCGTTGTGCTGATGGGATTAGGACATCCTGTGATATGCCCGTTTCTTCCAGATTTTCAATCTCAATTTCTTCAAGAAAGCGACTCAATTCATTGTGCCGCACTTGCCCGTATCGGTAGCGACTAAGCGCATAGGTCAGCCACAGATGTGCTTTGGCACGGGTGATCGCAACGTAAAAGAGTCGCCTTTCCTCGTCGATATCATCTGGGTTGTTCATCGACATAAAGGAAGGAAATAACTGCTCCTCCAATCCGACCAGAAAGACTGCTTCAAATTCCAGTCCTTTAGCAGCGTGTACCGACATCAGCGATACATAATCCGTTCCCTCTTTATCTTCATCTGCATCGGTAAGCAAAGCAATATTTTGTAGGTAAGAAGAGAGCGATTTATCGCGTAGTTCGCCAGTATAGATCTCTTCATCACTTTCAGAAAATTCCTGGATGCCATCAAGTAAAGCCTGAATATTTTCTTTCCGTCCTATGCCTTCTACGCTGGTATCGGAAGCGTATTCGTCATAGAGTCCGGAAGTCCTCGCTACCCACATGGCCAGATCGTAGGCGTTTAATGTCACCAGCTTTTCTCTGAAACCAGTAATCATTTCAATAAATCGGGCTATCGGCTTGGACGAACGGGTAGCAGGGCCAGCCTGAACAAGGGCATCCCAAAGGGTGATTTGCTGTTCAGCCGCTACCTTTCCCAATCCTTCCATGGTGCTGTCGCCAATGCCCCGTTTGGGGAAATTAATCACGCGTTTCAACGCCTCCTCATCCTTGGCATTGACTACGGCCCGGAGGTAAGCGATAAGGTCCTTTACTTCCTTCCGTTGATAGAAGGACTGGCCCCCAAATATTTTATAGAAAATATTATGCCGACGAAGGTGCTCTTCAAATATCCTCGACTGGGCATTGGTACGATATAGAATGGCGATCTCCTGATTGGGCAGATGGTCCCGGTTTTTAAGCTCCATGATTTGATCCAGTACCCGCCTACCCTCTTCGGTGTCGTTGATGGCACGGATAACCTTGATCTTCTGGCCTTCATCCTGATCGGTCCAGATCGTTTTTTTAATTTGCCGCTTATTGTACCCTATGACTTTATTGGCCGCTTCGACGATATGTTTGGAGGACCGATAGTTCTGCTCGAGTTTGAACGTTTTTAAGCCTATAAAATCCTGTTCGAAATTCAGGATGTTATCGATGGTCGCCCCTCTGAAAGCATAGATGCTCTGGGCATCATCCCCTACTGCACAAATATTCCTTGGACTTGCGTTGTATAACGTCAATTTTTTTAGGATGCCGTACTGGAGGTAATTGGTATCCTGAAACTCATCGACCAATACGTATTGAAATCGCATTTGATATTTCTCCGCTATTTCAGGTTTTTCCTGCAGGAGTCGATAAAACTGCAACAAGAGATCGTCAAAGTCCAGCGCTCCTGCCTTGCGGCAACGCGCATAATACTCAGCGTATATTTTGTAAAAAAAAGGAATCCGGTTGGCATTGTCCCGGTTTAGGCTTTCGGCATCCTGTTCGTAAAGCCTTGGTGTGACAAGATTACTCTTGGCGGATGAAATCCGGTTTCGAATGGCGTTGGCCTGATAGGCTTCTTTGTCCAGGTTCCATTCCTTGATGATGGCCGCTACGAGGCTCTTGCTATCCTCTGTGTCATAAATGGTAAAATCCTTCGGATAGCCGATATGCTCCGCCTCAATCCGGAGTATACGGGAAAAAAGTGAGTGAAAGGTACCCGCCCACACACGGGATGCTTTAGAACCGGCTACTTTAGCTATCCGTTCCTTCATCTCCCGAGCCGCTTTATTCGTAAAGGTCAGCGCCAGTATGGCTGATGGGTCAATCCCTTTATTGAGCAGATGGGCAATACGATACGTCAGGACGCGGGTTTTGCCTGAGCCCGGACCGGCAATAACAAGGACAGGACCATCCGTTGTGGTCACCGCATCATGCTGTACGGTATTCAGCGTATTCAAAAAATCAGACATGCGGCGAAGATACAACGGACGGAGGAGAGTTTTAGAGCGTGGTGCTTAGAGTAACCTGGTAATGGGAATGTGGCGTCTAATGAATTTGAACAGGCAATGCAGACCATCGCTTTGGTTTCCCGATTCAGGTTTGATTTTTTCTACGGCTATTTCCTTGGAATAAAAGTAAAACCTCCTCCTTTATATCTTCCGTGATGTCACCTCGCCGGGGGATGAAAATCCCGTTTTCAATATGTCACATTATTCCCACCCCCGCAAGGGGTTACATTTTTTAATCAAACGACAGGCCTTCGGTTACTTTCTACAATTCTACGTTCTACACTTCTCCATTCCTGGGATTCTACCTTACACCATACCAACGCTTTAAGGCAGTTTTTACGCTATTAAATCATCCTCAACGTGGCCGGGTGTAACAATCCAGATACGTGTCAAAACAAGCTGTTTCGAGGACGGTGCCGGCCTGATCTAAAACGACGATCTGGATGCCCCGAATGCGGTCCGCATGGTTTGTGCCTGCCACACGTAGTAGGGGTTCCACCTGATTATTCATACCTCCCGATGACATTACCAAATCAACGGGGGATACCCAGTTGCCGATCTGCTCTCCGCGGGAAACCGTCCATTGCAGCGGATCCTTCTGGCTGTAAGCTTCCTTTATTACACTTCCGTTTTGCAGTATAGCCAACCAGCTATCCCGATGTTGCAGTTTATCAATCTGACAGCCCGCTTTGAGCAGCCAATCTTTTGCGGAAACACATAATTTGTCGGAGGCCTCGTCAGAAACAGCCAGCAGCAACATATTTGATTTATTTCTTTCCAGAAAATCATGTAAGCCTTCGCCCATATCCGCACTTTGCAATCGCCCTCCCACTGGCTCCGGACGATCCGCGCCAAAGGAAAAATTAACTGGAACCATCACATAATACCCGTCCAAAAACCACAACTTGATTTTATTATCTTCGACTAATTGTTGCATCGATGCGGTTTGGTTTTTGCCGCACACAAAGATCGATTGGGCGTATTTGCAAAAATCACCGGATGACAGGATGTCCTCTAGATCTTTTTCAAAAGCCTGTCGACTTGGATTATCGTAACGCGATAAATATCCTGCACTGATTGGTATGTTGTAAGGCGATGCCATCAGACCGAGTGTAATAAAATCATCTTTGTACACCACGTCCTGCACCCAGGGAGGATAAACCAGCATTTTTGTCGCATTGACCAGCAGGGAATCCCATTGTGGGGCAACCGGATAGGTTATATAGTGCGAAGTCATACGTTGGTCCTTTTTCCAAAAAGAATATAAATCGGCAAGCTGAATAACAAGCGCCCCGATCATCAGACCGTTGCGCAAATGGACTGAAGTTGGTATGCGCGATATACCCACTAATGTCGCAAGCACCAAGGCATAAGCTGCAGGCCAAATAAACCGGCCACCCGAGCGAAACATTCCGGTAAAATGATCAGAAAAATGGGGTTTAAAAAAATAAACATCATTAAAAGTCCACTGATGACTAAGTGCAAATAACGTCAGGCCACCCACTGCAAACCACATGCCGCGATGCCGGACAAAAGATGGCAGCATTTTTATTCGTTGAAAAACAAGGCCAACCAGTAACAAGAGTAAAACACCCAACCCCAAATAGGCATAACCTTCGTATTGGTATCCATTTGCCAGCGGCAAGGCAGGGAGAAACAAGGAATGCTCCAGGGGATTAAAAAAGGTATTCAGATTGGCCGAAAATTCCCCAAAACCATGGCTGCGTGCATCATCGGCAGAAATTTGAAAATAACCAATCAAGGCCCAGGAAATGTAAATCGAGCCAAGCAAGGCGAGGATGGTAAGCCATCGATTAATTATTGATTTGCCGGTGGTTTTCCAATATCGGACCCAGACAGGCAGACTAAGCACAAAAACCATCAGCGTCAAGTAGGGATGAATCCATGCTGACATTAAGGTCAATAGGGTCAAATAGAATGGGGTAGTTTTTGCGTTTTTGCCGACTTGCAAGTAACACAGGAAAACCGCCAGGATGAGCCAGTGTGCGCTCAGTGCATCATGACCCCAACGAAAAAGCAGGTAAGGTGAAATACCCAGGAGGATACTTCCTGCCATGAGCTGAACGACATGTGCCACACCCAGCGATTGCAACAGTCGCCAGGAAAAATAAACGCCCATCGAATAGGTTGCCAGGTACCACCATCCAAAATATTGAAATGGCGATGCGACCCAGCCGAATAACAAGCGCAAGGGGATGGCAAGTAGCGGAATAGAATCGGTATATCCCACATTCGTTACTTGAGGCCATGCATAATTTGCGATGTTCCCAAAGGGTACCGTCCAGGGTGAATGCTGATAGAAGTGCCAGCCCAAATAATGCGCAGCCATATCGCCACCGGCCTTGGGCAACCACTCCGTAAAAAAGGGATCCAGAACACCTAATCCCATTTTACTTCCTAAAAGGCAGAGGCCGACACCTATCGCCCATAAATAGGGCATCCGGGATGAACGCAGCAGTTGTTCCATGGCAATCAGGCTTGAAGAAGGGCTTCCCAGTATTCCGCACCGCGACGGGTATGCGGAATACAAATCGAGCCACCGACCAGATTGGCGATGGCGAATACTTCATATATTTCTTCCGTGGTGCAGCCTAATTCGTGGCATTGACCCAGGTGGTACTTGATACAATCATCGCAACGCAATACCATGGACGCCACAAGCCCAAGAAGTTCCTTGGTTTTGGTCGGCAATGCCCCTTCCTGATAGGTCTGATTGTCCAGGCTGAAAAAACGCTTCAATACTTTGTTATCTTTTTCAAGAATAACATCATTCATCCGGGAGCGGTAATCATTAAATTCCTCAATGAGATGGGACATGGTATAACATTTTGCACATTAACGATTGATTCATCAAGCCTTTTTGAAATTATGCCAACGCCATACAGAGACGACCAGGCGAATGGCAAGGATGACCGTAGCAATCACACTGGCTGTGCCGAAAAAAACCATCTCTGTCAATATAAACTGGCTAAGTGCTGAGAAATCCACATTGGGAAGATGACCTAGGAAGGTTTCAAATCCCGTTTCATCGGCGTATGTACGGATAGCATAGACTTCATTGACCAAGAGGAAGATGCCCCAAATGCAGATAAAAAACAAAGCAATCTTGAGGATTTGGCGTGAAGCGAGAAATGAATAACGTAGGAAAAAAATATACCGCATCGCTGCCAAAAAGACAACAATGAACGTACAATGGGCCACCCAGAATGGAAAATCAATTTTATTGAGCAGGATGGGTGCACTGAAAGCCGCCAGCACGACAAGGGTGAGCACCCCCCAAAGCAGGGTGAGGCGCAACTGTAATTGACCTGTAGATGGCATAATGAAGATCTAGGAGGCGAAAATACATGAATTGGTGGGAACCCCCGGAAGCACATGTGTTGTACCTTAGCCCGAAAGGATAAAGACTATGGCCACGAAAGACTTAAATGCCCTGAGACAACACTATAGCCGACATGAGCTGGAGGAATCGCAGGTTGCCCAATCTCCGTTAGAGCAGTTGAAAATATGGGTAGAGGAAGCCATCGCAAGCCAGTTGCCGGAACCCAATGCTATGACTATGGCTACGGTCACTGATACTGGACAGCCTACAACCCGTGTTGTTTTGCTGAAGGAGATACGGTCCCAGGGTCTGGTCTTTTATACCAACTATGAAAGCCGCAAAGGCTCCGAGTTGGATCATAATCCCCGAATGGCGCTCAATTTTCTGTGGCTTGAGTTGGAGCGACAGGTGCGAATCGAAGGAGTAGCTGTCAGGCTGAATGGTGAAGAGTCACTGGCCTATTTCAGGTCGAGACCCAGAGAGAGTCAGATAGGTGCCTGGGCATCCCATCAGAGCCAGCCTATTCCGAGCCGGGCTATTTTGGAAAAGCGATTTCGTGAACTTGAGGAAAAATATGCCCATGAACCGGCACTGCCATTACCTCCGTTTTGGGGCGGATACCTTGTCAAACCATCGCTTGTCGAATTTTGGCAGGGACGTGCCAGCCGACTTCATGACCGGGTGCAATACCGTCGCACGGATGAGCAGTGGTCTATCGAGCGTTTGCAACCTTGAGGATTTTTTGCATTTGATTTTTGCTTCATTTTTCTTTAGTCCATAGATCTCAGATCATAACCTCAACGGCACCACCATGGACCGTAAAGCGATAAACATCCTACCCCCCCGCTGGGAGTTGGATTTGTTTATACATTTTTTGCGTTGTTTCGTTGTTTCGGACACTCTTACCTACAAACTTGGGGACTTGGTATAAATAGGCTTTCCCTTCCAACTAAAAGTTTGGTACTGCACCTTCGACCTCCCGACCTCCCGACCTTCGACTTTCGACCCTGAGACCTTCGACTTTCAGACCTTCGACCTCCCGACCTTCGACTTTCGACCGATACTTTCACCTTCGACCTCCCGACCTTCGACCTTGAGACCTTCGACTTTCAGACCTCCCGACCTCCCGACCTTCGACCTTCAGACCGACGACTTTCGACCTTTCGACCTCCCGACCTTCGACTTTCAGACCTTCGACCTTGAGACCTCCCGACCGACGACCGATCCCCGGCCAGCTATTCTTAGAAATGCTGTTTATTGCAGGATGATTCGACCTATATTTTTCAGTATTCTGGTAGTTGTTCCGTTGCTGGTGTCTGGGCAGGTGCCGGTTCCTGTGTTTGAGGAGCCATATCATCATATGGTTTTTGCGGATGAAGCCATCCGAATTCTCGATCTGCGGATGGCGCCCGGTGATACGTCGGCTTACCATATTCATAGCGACGCCATCGCGTATATCGGCCTAGATGGCAGTCAGGTTTGGCTGGATGTACCCGGCCTTGAATCACGAAACGTTAACCTGCCCGATGATTTCTGGGGGGGCGACACGGAATATTCCGAAGCTCCTTTTGTGCATCGTATCGCCAACGTCGGAAAACAGGCTTTTCGCATATTGGCGGTGGAACATTTGGAACAGCGGACCCGACACGTTTTTCCAGATGGTTATTTGGCAGGCTGGGTGTCATTGGATGTTAATCCCTATTTTCTCATTCATCGCCGGATGGTACAGCCGGGAGAGGTTATTGAAGAAACAATCCATGGGGCGTTTTTATTAGTTGGCCGTGGAACCGGGGAAACGCAAGTCACCCGTGAATCTATGACGGTAAGCCTGGGACATGGCGATTGGATCTATGGCAAAACAGAGCATGAACATATTCGGCTTAGCAATAACAGCCGACAACCCCTGGAGCTTCTATTTATTCATTTTTAATAAACCGGGAAGGAACCTGCAAATTTGCTTATATCAAGGGAGATTGGACGGAATAACGTCGGAAGTCCCAACAAGGCTTCCCTACGTTCCGTTATTTCTCCCAAAAGCGTATCTTGCATAAGATAGTAAACTCTAAAACCCTAGCACCCAGGCAAGGGAGAAGGTTAAAAAATCAGGTCAATGGAATTCATGGATTACTACAAAATATTAGAAATTGAAAAGACGGCCAGTGAAAGTGATATTAAAAAAGCCTATCGAAAACTGGCACGAAAATATCATCCTGATCTAAATTCCAACAACAAAATTGCTGAACAAAAATTCAAAGAAATTAATGAAGCCAATGAAGTATTAAGTGATCCGGAAAAAAGAATTAAATATGATAAATATGGCAAAGACTGGATCCATGCCGATGAAATCGAGAAAGCACAGAAGACACATGGGCAGTCCCGCCAAAATGCAGGTCATCAATCACGCGCTGGTGACTTTTCAGGAAACTTTTCTGATTTTTTTGAATCGATGTACAGCAGCGATCCCGGGAGTCAGGGAAGACAGACAAAATTTCGGGGACAGGATCTACATGCCGAATTACATCTTACCTTAAAGGATGTTTATACCTCCCAACAGCAAACGTTAACGATTAATGGGAAAAATATCCGGCTGACATTTCCGGCTGGAATTGAAAATGAACAAATCATTAAAATTGCTGGACATGGTAGCCCCGGTGTACAGGGTGGCCCCAACGGAGACTTATATATAACTTTTTATATTGAAAACAAGACGGCCTTTAAGCGAGATGGCAGCAATCTATACACGATAACTGATATTGATCTCTATACCGCTGTGCTGGGAGGAGATATAGTAGCTCCTACTTTTGATGGTAAAGTAAAATTAACAGTGTCGCCGGGGACACAGCCGGGCACCAAAGTTAAATTGAAGGAAAAAGGATTTCCTGTCTATAAAAAAGATAACCAGTTTGGGGATCTCATTATAACCTATAACGTAAAAATTCCTGTTCATCTTACTGATCAGGAAAAGGAACTGTTTCTTGCGCTAAAAAAAATAAGAACTAATGGAAACTAACCATTTAGTACTCATAGAACACTTCTGTTCAAATCACCAGATTGATCTGTCATTTATTGACTCCCTGCATGAATTCGGACTCATTGAGGTGATCATTGCAGAAAATAATAAATACCTCCCTCATGACCAATTGAGCCAAGTGGAGCGAATGATTCGATTTCATTATGAGCTCAACATAAATATGGAAGGCATTGATGTCATCACCAACCTACTGAAACAAATCCATTATTTGCAGGATGAATTAGCAGCAGCAAAAAATAGATTGCAGTTGTATGGGGATGATTAAGCAACCACCGGGACTGGAAGAATAGCGATTTAGACTTGTGCCTGGTTAAGATTAATCAGATAGTCCCTAATTGCAATATTTCTCAAATGCACCCATCAGGTTATCGGCAATCATAGAAGCAGGGCGACCTTCGATTTGGTGGCGTTCCAGGAAATGGACCAATTCACCATCCTTGAACAGGGCAATAGCCGGGCTGGAAGGAGGGTATGGCAGAAAATATTCGCGGGCTTTCGCGGTAGCAGCCTGGTCCACCCCAGCGAACACAGTACCCAAATTATCCGGTTTTTTTTCGGAACGATGGAGCGCCAATTTGACTCCCGGACGGGCATTGGCGGCAGCACAACCGCAAACCGAGTTGACAATCACCAGCAGGGTACCTTCTTCTTTGCCGAGAAGCTGATCAACATCTGCTTCCGTTGCTAATGCATTGAACCCATAATCAGTCAGGTCCTTCATCATAGGGGCAGTCAATTCTATTGGATACATCGTTTGTATTTTTTGCAAACTTACTTAGAATCAATTTAAACAACTTGCTTATCTTAATGTTCAAAAAAAATGCGCACCACTCTACTTACCATTTTTCTGCCACTTTTTGCTCTTGTTGCCTGCACCCATGAGCCGCTGGAGCCATTGTCCAATGATCCCTGCATCACACCATTTACCTACCAACAGGATATCCTGCCTATCATTGAGGCATCCTGCAACATGGCGGGTTGCCATGCCGGTGCGTATAGCACCTATGAAGGCATTACACCCAAGCTAGGCAGTGGCCTGCTTGTAGATCGGGTATTTAATCGCAAAAATGATCCCGTCCTAGGCATGCCTCCAGCTCCCGGGACCTATCCCAACACCGTCTACCAGACGCTGAGCGAAGCTGATTTGGAAAAGATCCGTTGCTGGACGCGGCAGGGTTATCCACGTTGAGCCTCTACTGATCCGGAGCAAATTGTATCTTTCGCACAAATCACACACTTTGGAGGGTCAACGCACCTACCCTATACATCGATATCAAAAGGGCACCGGATGGTCCGGTCATCCCGATGCTGTTGCCGGCGAGGAACCGCTGGAGATCCGCTTGCGTTTTGGCCCGGCAGAATCCCGCAATCAACGCACCCTCGCTATTACCATGCGCACGCCCGGTCAGGATGAGGACCTGGTACGTGGATTCCTCTACTCAGAAAGGCTCATTACTGATCTGTCGCAAGTTATAAATATTGAAGCTGAACCCGTTCGAACAAGCGCAGCAGGCGGCCATACGATTACCGTTGACATTCACCCTGACACCATCATTGACTGGCATTTACTGGAGCGACATTTTTACCTGAGTTCGAGCTGCGGTGTTTGTGGCAAAGCATCCATTGAGGCGGTTATGCGCAGCGTATCCACCCATTTTTTCCCCATGTCTCCGCAAATCCATGCTGACATCATCCTTGGTTTGCCCGGAAAATTACGAGCCAGTCAATTGCTATTTGAATCAACCGGAGGCATCCATGCCAGTGGCTTATTTGATATCAAGGGTGAAATCCTGCGAGTACGGGAGGATGTAGGCCGACATAATGCCGCTGACAAACTGATTGGCGCATTGCTCCAGTCACCCGACTTACTGGCACGGGCATCCGTTGTGGTGTTAAGCGGACGGATCAGTTTTGAACTGGTCCAGAAGGTACTCCTGGCGCAAATACCGATCCTCATCGCCGTAGGTGCCCCATCGACACTGGCTATTGATCTCGCCGAAGAATCGGGAATGACCCTGGTCGGATTTACAAGCACCGATCGATTTAATGTCTATACCGGCAAACAACGGATAGTTTGAGTTGTTTCGTTGCGAGACTATTGTTGGTACGAGTGTCTCACTCGTACTGAAGTATTTCGCAGGTGTCTCACCTGCTCCCTCGATTTCCTAACGTTTGTCGAAGAAGCTCGAAGGTCTCAAGGTCGGGAGGTCTGAAAGTCGAAGGTCTCAAGGTCGGGAGGTCTGAAAGTCGATGGTCGGGAGGTCGGGAGGTCTGAAAGTCGAAGGTCTCAAGGT
>JBBQMA010000038.1:0-10665 GCA_038328415.1 Chitinophagales bacterium
TATTTTAGCCAGTCCAAGTCTTGATCTTTTTCCTCATATCTTCAAAATAAATGCTTTCCGTAGCCAAGGCTATGCGCAGCATTTCTTATTTGATCTGAGAAAAAATCGCTGCGACTTAACTGACACAATAGCATAAACACAGCACTATGGTAAAATAACCATTTCTGTCCTTCGGTTCAATTGTCTTCCCCGTGCGCTTTCATTTTCGCTGACAGGCATACGATCACCCATACCCAAACTCTCTAAACGTCCAATAGCTATCCCTTGTTTAATCAGCCATTCTTTTACCGCATCAGCCCGGTTACTGCTCAATATTAAATTTTCTGCAGACTTTCCCACATTGTCTGTATGGCCTTCTAATCTTATCCGCAATCGGGGATTGGCTTGAAGAAAAGCAAGTACCCGCTTGAGATCGTAAGTTGATGCAGGTAATAAATGAGCACTACCGGTTTCAAAAAGAATGTTCCTCAATACAATCCTTTCTTCTATGGCCTTCTCCAACTGATGTCCATCCGGTGTCAAACCCACATCAATTCGATATGGTCGAAACATACCCGTATCTGATAAAGCAAAATGATCGGTATAAAACCGGTAGCCGGGATGGTCCATCTGCAAGCCATAATCCTGGCCACTACTTAGGCAAATCATATAATAACCATCGTCTGCCGCTTTTAAAACCATCTCATCCGAATCTTCTGAAAGCGCCTTGAAACGAATGGTCGCAGCAAGCCCTTTTTTTGTAACGGCATCTGAGATATACCCTTCCACAAAGGTCACTGGAATTCCCCGCGCAAAATCAGGCAATTGAAATTGATAAATGTATAAACCTGACCGCCCGGTTTCCGATAACATCCGATCCGTTGCAAAATAAGCCGAGTAGCCATCCAGCCCTAAACTCATCGCTCCTTCATGGCCGGATGTGTTTAGGGGATAACCCAAATTTACAGGCTGCTGCCACCCGGTTTGTTTGTTATATCTGCTCACATATAAATCAAAATCGCCTAGGCCCGGATGTCCGGTACTTGAAAAATAGAGGGTCTTCCCATCGGCATGTAGAAAGGGTGTTTGTTCTTTCCCTGCCGTATTAACCCTACCCGGCAAGGGTACCGCTTTTGACCAAAATCCTGCGCTATCCAACTGACTCCACCAAAGATCTGATTCACCGACACCACCAGGTCTTGTACTTGAAAACACTAAGACCCGACCATCGGCACTAAGTGATGGCTGAGCATCCCAATCACGTGTATTGATCAGTGGTCCAAGATTAGTGGGTTTGCTCCAGTCCCCGGACCCCTTTTTTTGGGTGAGATACAAGTCACAACTGCCATAACCCTGCCGATCATGGCACCAGGTGAATATCATGGTCTGCCCATCACGGGATATGGACTGCATGCCTTCATTGTTCAGTGTATTTATACTATTTAACGGCAAGGCTTCAGACCAGCCACTATCTGCTAGATGGGATATATAAAAATCTTCATTCCCATCAATCCTGCGGGTAAAAATGATGGTACGACCATCGCCGGTGAGTGTCGGGCCATATTGCAAGACAGGACCCGGCCTATTGATGTTCGTATCCATAGGTATAGGAACAAACGGAACCGGATGTGCCAACGCACCAGCGGTAAACTGTACGTTGGCCAACTCATAAATGGCCGACCCGCGTTGATCATGGGTGGAAGGCGCATAATAAAGGAACTGCTGATAGGCTAGAATAGATGTCTGGAAATGGCTTAGATCACGACGCATCCTACCCAAAGCCAGCCAAACATAGGGATCCTTTGCCGGGTCAATTTCAACTAATCGTTGGAGGTGGTATAGTGCAGTAGTATCTTTTTTGCGTAAAAGAAGAGAGGCCAGGTCTGCATGGGCATCATAATAGGCCGGATCCAGCTTTGTTGCTTTCTCAAAGGCTTTTTGTGCTTTACCCGGATCCTTTTTCTTTAGATACATCTTTCCCTCTTCCCATGCTTTCAGAGCTTTGGGCACGATAGCGACTTGCGCAGATAAGCAGGCAATAGATGACCAATAACACAATAGAAAGATCGTTAGAATCCGCATATCCAGATAGAAACGAAAGTTCCCAGCTTTGCGCATATAAAATCAGAAACTTTGTAAATAATCACAGAATAGTTTCCAAAATCAAGAAATCCAAGTTCTGATTTTATGAATAGATAAGGTAAAAAACAGTGTTCCCGATAAAATGCTATTTTTCAAAATGATTACCTTTACGCATGTTTCGAAAGCAGCCCAAACCCCGGACATTTGATTATCGTCCGCGATATTATGATCCGCAAAAGGAAGAAAACAAACTGTTTTCACCGGCAGAACATGCCAACCAAAGTAATCTGGACGGGATGCGCTCCCGAATATCAAGACACTATCAGAACTATAGCGGAAGTAATAGTGCACGCAACACATCTCCAAGTTCGCAAATCTGGACCTCTAATTTGCGATTCATTATCATCCTACTCTGCCTTATGTTGGCAGCATATTGGTTTTTATCGGCCAATATGTCAAAAATTTTGGCGTTCATGGAGTGAGTTCTTGGCAGGATAAGTCGTTATTTGGTTTTCCTGATGTAGCTTTGCAGCAGGTCAAAATGATCATTGAAACATCCTTCATGGGGGATATTATTAAGCTTCTACCTGATGCTATTGCCAATCAGATCGCAGCAGGAGAAGTGATTCAGCGCCCGGCATCGGTGGTTAAGGAACTGTTGGAGAATGCGCTGGATGCCGGAGCTTCGCGCATCCAACTGATCCTGAAAGACAGTGGCAAACAGCTCATCCAGGTTGTGGATGACGGTAGCGGTATGTCCGTTACTGACGCTCGGATGTGTTTTGAACGCCATGCTACCAGTAAAATCCGAAGCGCTGATGATTTGTTTCATCTCCAGACCATGGGGTTTCGTGGTGAAGCTATGGCATCCATTGCATCTGTAGCGCAAGTTGAGCTTAAAACATGCCGCAAAGAAGATTCCATAGGCACCCGGATATTGGTGGAAGCGTCTACTGTAAAGGTCCAGGAAGATGCTGCAGTACCGGCAGGCACGAGTATTGTCGTGCGTAACCTCTTTTTTAATGTGCCAGCTCGCCGCAAGTTTCTAAAATCGGACAATGTTGAAATGCGGCACATTCTGGATGAATTCCAGCATGTGGCCATTGCACACCCTAACATTCACTTCACGCTGCATCATAATGACCAGGAAGTGTTTCACCTGCCACCGGTCAATCAACGGCTGCGCATCGTGGGAGTGTTGGGATCAAATACGAATAACAAAATTGTTCCGGTCGAAGAGGACGCGGATAACCTGCTCATCACTGGATTTGTGGGAAAACCGGAAGCAGCCCGGAAATCGCGCGGCGAACAGTTCCTGTATGTCAATCGGCGCTATATCAAAAGTGGATACCTGCATCACGCCATTGTCAGTGCCTATGAGGAGCTTATCGGTGCTGACTTACATCCATTTTATGTGCTTTTCCTCGACATTGACCCTACCCGGATTGATGTCAATGTGCATCCGACTAAACACGAAATCAAGTTTGATGATGAACGCCTTGTTTATCATTTTGTCAAGGTTTCCGTCCGCCACGCACTCGGTCGGCATGGCATGATTCCATCATTGGATTTCGAACCGGATCATAGTATGGCCCCGGCGCTTATGAATGTGCCAACCGGCATGAACAGGGATAAACTCATCGGCCAGGTAACGCCTTCTTCCCGCCAAATGGAAGAACGAAAAGCGGAACGAAAAGACTGGCAGGAGCTGTTTAGTGTGCTTCAAAAACCTCTGGAGGATGAAAATCCTCAGTCGGCGATGCATATAACGGATGGATTATCACCTGCAATACGCCTGGACAGTGAACACGGGGACCAACAGCAGATGGACGATATGTTGCGTATGCGTTCCGCCATCAGACCTTATCAGATTCATCAAACCTATATCCTTTCGCCCATAAAATCAGGTTACATTCTGATCGATCAGCAGGCCGCTCACGAACGTATCCTTTATGAGCAACTCTTACAGCAGCTTGAAGGACAGCCGGCAAATATTCAAAAAGAACTTTTTCCACGGACGCTGGAACTCAACCCGGCAGATAGCCAGCTTATTCTGAGTTTGCTTCCGTCATTGCAACAACTGGGTTTTGACCTCCAAGATTTTGGTCAACATGCGTTTATACTGCATGGCATTCCGGCCAACTTGTCGGCTCATACCGATGCCCTGGAGCTCATCCGTTTGATGCTTCATCAACACAAGGAAGATTTGCCGCTTAGAGCAGGAAATAAGGAAAACCTCGCCCGGAGTCTGGCCCGAAATGCCTGTTTGAAACGCGGAGCTCATTTAGACGAAGCCGAAATGCGCGATATTATTGATCGTTTATTTGCTTGTGATATACCGTTTAAAAGCCCTGGAGGGCGCATGTGTTTTCTGACCTACAGCCTCGAAGATCTTGAAAAGCAGTTCAGGGGGTGAACAAATAACGCGTAGATTTATTCCTCATATAACCAGTCATACCATCCATGCTTGCAATCACACCGGTGATCAAAAACCTGTTGATAATCAATGTTCTTGTATTCATAGGTACCCTTTGGATGGGTGATCCTCAGGCATCGGGTGTCATGAGCGGTACATCTGACTGGGGGCGCCTGGCCCTGGCTGCCTTTTATCCGGGTTCTCCATTCTTTCAACCTTACCAGTTGATCACCTACATGTTCATGCATGCCAATGTGAGCCACCTTTTTTTTAATATGTTCGCCATATTTATGTTTGGCCCACCGGTAGAGGCGGTTTGGGGCCCCAAGAAATTCTTGCTCTATTATTTCATTACTGGCTTTGGTGCACTGGCTGCTCATTTTTTGGTCAAGTACCTTGAAGTAACTTATGGCGATGCTTCCCTCAGTAGTCTAAATGTTCCTGTACTAGGCGCATCGGGTTCCGTGTTCGGTGTATTGCTGGCATTTGGGATGCTATTCCCGGACCGGCAGGTGATGTTGCTTATTCCGCCGATACCTATGAAAGCCTGGGTCATGGTGGCACTCTATGCAGCCTTGGAATTGTTTCTTGGCTTGGGAAGCTTTGACTCTGGGGTAGCCCATTTTGCTCACCTGGGCGGGGCATTGACCGGGTTTTTACTAATCCTTTACTGGCAGGGATTTCGATTGCGTTAATCATCACCTACATTTGCTCTATGTTCCAATCAATCCTGGAAGATGTACGGAGGGAATTCCGAATGGGCAACATGGTCTCGCGCATAGCCATTGTCAACATCGTTGCCTTTGTGATTATCAATCTGGTCCGACTGGCATTTTGGATTACCAATGCCGGACAGGTCCATCCATTTTATTACCAGATCCGACGATACCTGACCCTTTCTTCCGATCCGTGGTTTGATCTCACCCATCCCTGGGTGTTTATTACGGCTATGTTCCTGCATGAGGGATTCTGGCATTTGCTGTGGAACATGCTCTTCCTTTACTGGTTTGGCCGCATTGTGGGGGATCTGATCGGCAACCATCGTGTGCTACCCATTTACCTCCTGGGTGGCGTATTTGCAGGATTGATTTTTGTAGGTAGTGCGCAGCTTTTCCACTATGGTGTGGCCGGTGAAATCTATGCTCTTGGGGCCTCCGGGGCCGTCATGGCGCTGGTGATGGCAGCAGGTGTGATTGCTCCCGATTATATGATCCATTTATTGATCATCGGTGAAGTTAGATTGAAATACATCGTTGCCGTTCTGCTGTTCATCGATCTGATCAGTCTGGCCGGGAATGACAATACAGGGGGCAACTTTGCCCATTTGGGGGGAGCGTTATTCGGCTATCTTTTCATCCTGTTGCTGCGGCAGGGTTATGATTTGGGTATGTGGATCAATAACCTGGAAGCAGCTATCATGCAATTATTCCAGCGCAGGGAAAGGGGACCTAGACTGGTATACCGCAATGATTCTCGTCCTGCAAAAAACGAAAAAGTGGCTCCGGACAATTCCCAGACAAAGCTGGATGCGATTCTAGAAAAGATAAAACATAAGGGAATAGAGGCGCTTTCGGCAGAGGAGAAAGAATTTCTCGACAATCAAAGCAAATCCTAAACATGCTTCGGCTCCTGATGACCGTCATAGGTGGCGTGTTGGCCTTTGCGACGCTTCTGGCCTTGTTGGCTCCCTGGCTACCCCCCGACAAATATTGGTTACCCCTTTTTACGGCATACGGGTTTGTATACCTGGTAATGGCCCAGGCCATGTTGCTGATTTATTGGTTATTTCGACCAGGCAAAGGGATGTGGATCCCGGCATTGGCGCTACTCTTTTGCCTGCCATCTTTAGGCCGGCATATCCAATTTGGTGGAACTAAGGATAAAGATGTCAAAGGCCTTCAATTGACCACCTTTAATGCCCATGCCCTTACCCAATTATGGAAAGCAAAAACAAAAAGCCATAAAGTGGACCCCGCCCTTATCGCAACGCTTTTCCCCGAAGATCGGCAGCCCGATATACTGTGTCTGCAGGAAGTGCCGAGAGCGTATAAACCGGACGGAAAGGATTGGGGCATGTCGGAAGCCTTTATCCATCGGTATCAAAATACAATCATCCTGTCGCGTTACAGGCTTGTAAAAAAAGGGGAGAAGGATTTTGAACGGTCCGGAAACAGTATTATTTGGGCAGATATCCAGACTCCGGCAGGTGAAGTGCGTGTGTACAATGCGCACCTCCAGTCGCATAGCATCATCACCCGAGAAACCGAAAATCTGCTGGAAGCGCCAATGGATGACAAAGACACCTGGAGAGGGTACCGCAGTGTATTGGGAAGGGTAAAACGCTCCACAGCCATGCGGGCTGAGCAGGCACGGTGGCTGGCCGAAGAGGTGGCGAATTGCCCGCTTCCGGTGTTGGTCATGGGTGATTTTAATGACACCCCCCAATCGTATTGTTACAGGACAGTGGCAGAAGGGCTGGAGGATAGCTTCCAATATGGTGGCACCGGATTTGGTACCACATTTGCAGGTAAGATTCCCGGTCTACGCATCGACTATATCCTTGGTGGCAGTGGTATAACATTTCTGGATCACCATATCCAGCGCGTATCTTTGTCTGACCATTATCCGGTATCGTCCCGGTTTGTCTTGGATGAAAAGTCAGCCAATCCGGAAGAATAATTCAAGCGTCTTTCAGCGTCAGGCAATAACTTTGTAACGTTAAAACATGAACCTCAATTTGAGGACCGATGACTGATTAAAAAACATGACCATATCGTCATGACGGAGGTGATCATCGGTTTGCCTCCTAAACGCTAAATATTTCAACTCATAACCTCATAACCTCCACCCTCATAAATGAACCGCAAAGACGTAAAGGCGCTAAGTAAGTGACCCCCCTAAACCCTAAGCCTCCTAAACGCTAAACATTTCAACTCATAACCTCCACCCTCATAACCAAACCTATATGCCCAGAGACCTTTTTGTTCATAATAGCCTGACCCGTGAAAAAAGTCTGTTTGTGCCTTTGCATGAAGGGCGCGTGGGGATGTATGTCTGCGGACCCACCGTGTATAACGATGTGCATTTGGGCAACTGTCGCTCGTTTGTCAGTTTCGATATCATCTTCCGCACCTTGCAGTATCTGGGTTATAAAGTGCGTTATGTGCGCAATATTACCGATGTCGGTCACCTGCTTGACGACGGTGAAGACCGCATCGCCAAGGGTGCACGACTGGAGCAGCTTGAACCAATGGAAATCGTGGAAAAATACACCAACGGATTCCACGAAATCATGCGCATCCTCAACGTGCTGCCACCGAGTATCGAACCAAGGGCTACGGGCCATATCATCGAACAGATCGAGATGGTAAAAGCCATCCTGGAACGTGGATTGGCTTATGAAATCAACGGCTCCGTTTATTTCGACACGTTAAAATTTGCCCGTGAGCAGGGCATATATGGGCAGCTTAGCGGGCGTATCATTGAGGATCTACTACAGGAGACCCGCGATCTGAACAAGCAGGATGAAAAGCGACATCCAGCCGATTTTGCCATCTGGATGAAAGCCGAACCAGAGCATATCATGCGTTGGAATTCACCCTGGGGGGAAGGATTCCCCGGCTGGCATCTGGAATGCTCTGCAATGAGCACCAAGTATCTGGGAAAGACCTTTGACATTCATGGCGGTGGCTCCGATCTGAAGTTTCCGCATCATGAAAACGAGATTGCCCAAAACTATGGTGCTTGCGGATGTGCACCTGCCCGGTACTGGCTTCATGGCAATATGCTGCTGCTCAATGGCCGTAAGATGTCGAAGAGCGATGGCAATACGATCTCTCCGTATGAACTGTTTAGTGGAGAGAGTGAATGGATCACCAAAGGATACAGTCCGATGGTTGTGCGATTTTTTATGTTGCAGGCGCACTATCGCAGCACGCTGGACATCACCGATACGGCGCTGCAGGCAGCCGAGAAAGGCTTCAGCCGGCTAATGGAAAGCTGGAAGAATCTGCATAGCCTACCGAAGGCGGAAGGACAAACGGAAAGTGATCTGGACCGGGAGATAGAGGGCAATCTGGAATCAGCGATGGAGGATCTATGTGACGACTTCAACACTCCCCGTGTATTGTCCCGGTTTTATGAGATCGCCCCTCGCATCAATGCCCTTAAGGGCGGACAAATCGCCCTGGATCAGGTACTGCAAAGCACAGTGGATGGCGTGAAAAAACTGATGGGCGAACTACTTTTCGAGGTTTTTGGGCTGAAGGAAGAGACGGATAATGCTGCTTCTGGCACGGTCGATGCCCTTATGTCGCTAATCCTGGATCTGCGTCAGCAAGCACGCAGTGGCAAGGACTGGCCCACGGCCGACAAGATCCGCGACGGCCTCAAGACTGCCGGGATTCTGGTGAAGGATGGCGCTGAGGGATCAAGCTGGATAGTGGAGTGATATCCTTCCAATGGGGAAGATTTATAGCCAACGGAGGATTCGGGCAAAATATAATTTCGCTTCTGATGAAGTAAATGTTTACTATCTGTCGTTTCCCGATATTTTTTCATATTTCATTTTGAGAAGTGAACAAATATTCCTATATTTGAACAAAATTCCCTATCATGAAAACCAAATTTTACACAGCACACAGCACACAGCACACAGCACACAGCACACAGCATAATTAGGCACACTAGGAATTGGTTAGAAAACCTTACTAAAAAGAGTTATCGATTAACGTTAATGGTGTTTTTTTTTATGTTGATTTTTAATGGTGTTTGGGGTCAAGTCAACCAGGCGTGGAGAGAACGATTAAGTAATTTGTCATCATCTGAGCAGATTGAGTTATCAAATATTTTGGAAGATTTTATAACAGCAAATATTATTGAGACACATTTTTGTACGCCCATAGTTGGGCATGCGCACCATGGTGATTTTATATTTACATGGCATCGGGCATATATAGAAGTGGCTGAGGACTGGATGCATAGAAACAATGAATTGAATTATGTTCCATTGCCTGGATGGGCTCCAGACATTGCATCCCACTCTTCCATGAGAATAATTGATGGATCCTGCGATGATGTAGATTATGGATGTAATGGATTCCCATCAGGTGATTGCGATGACTTAACCTATACTACTGGTAGTAATGCTTTCGATTATTGTAAGGATTTTACAACAGGTTTGCCAGGATTGGGATCCAGTTTACTAAATTACCACACGTCAGTTCACTCTGCTTTGGGTGGATCATTTTCTTCACTTTACAGCCCTTCTGTACCATTGTTCTGGGCGTGGCACGCTTATTTTGATGAGATATGGCAGGATTGGGAGTGTAACTGTAGAAGCAATGGGTACATTTCAGGAAGAGTTGACTATTTTATTAAAGATTCTCCATCTCTTTATGCTGATGGAATGGAAGCACCTGTCTATATTAATTATGATGTCGGTCATGAAGAGAGCCCGTACAAAGGGGATTACAATACTTGGGTATCTGAATACATATGGGTACGTAATCAGGACGATGGGTTTACCAATCAAACACATCAGAATATAGTAAGTAATGAAACGAACTACATTTATGTTAAAATCCGGAATAGAGGATGTGAGTCATCAAGCAGCACAGCAGGAGATGAGTTGGAATTACGTTGGTCACTCAGCACATTGGATGCATCACAATGGCCTAATGACTGGAATGGCGTAAATGATTATCCCGGCACCAATAATCCGATAGGTGGGCTCGTAGGTACAATGTCCATGACGCAGGTCATCCATGTTGCCGATTTTAAAGTGTATGAATTTGAATGGAATACACCCAATTTCGCCAATTACCTCAAGCCAATTAAAAATCACAATCAACCTACTTTGGGCATTTCTTTTTTAGCCCAGGTACTTTCAGAGGAGGATCCGGATGAAAATACATCTCCAGATAAAACTAAAATATATGTAAGAGACAACAATAATGTAGCACGCCGAAATGCGGGTAAAATACCAATAACCATTTTCTCCACATCGCCACCCATTCCGGCCGACCCATGTTGTTTCCAAATGGGAGGTGACCGACTTGGTGATACGGTCACGGTAAGTTTGAAAATTGATGCACCACAAGATGAATGGTCCGATCATTATTTTAATCATGGAAAGCTCTATCTAACCCTTGATGACAGTCTGTATGCAATATGGACGGCCGGAGGCA
>JBBQMA010000039.1:0-10622 GCA_038328415.1 Chitinophagales bacterium
CTGAGTCAATTGCTAAACATTCAGCAGTTATGGCCAGGGATATTATTTCCACATCAGACCGTTTAGGTGGATTTGGATACTTATGAATATTATCACCAAATATTAGCTGCTCTTTGAGAGCAATCTTCACTTGTTTCCGAATTTTCATGTAAATTGTCTTCAAGTCGTGCATATGGGTATCATTTGGTTTAGTTGACAATTCCACAAGATATTGATATTCAAACATATGCATGATTATTTAGTTTATTTTTTAACCGCACAACGGGTTATAGTAATATGCGATGGGATAATAATAATAATTTAAAATATGGTGGATATTATAAGGAAAATCACAAGCGTCCAAAATAAATTTGAAAGTCAATGTCCTTTTTCGTTCCGATGTACCCCAAATAGAAAATAATTTACAAAAGGGTCTACTTCGCCCTGTTTCTGGTGCATGGCCTTGAAGTTGATGACAACTTATTTGGTCCGGCATCGCCTCATTAGCCGGCGAGGCTTGTTACTTTTTGTGGCGCCAGAAAGTAACCAAAAATCTACCTGCCAAATGGCAGGCCTGCCTAACTAGCATGCGTATGGCAGGGCGCTTGTTCTCGAAAGGCTCGCTGGCTAGTGATGAAATTGGTGTAAAAATCCTAAATAGCATTACGTAAGCCTCGCGCGGGAGCGCTCGGTTCGCTCACCGAATGTCCACTGGGCATTCGCCCCTACGGGGTATGTGAGCTCATACTTCTTTTATGCGGGTGGACGTGATTGGAATTTTAGGCTTCAGCTTAATGGCCGCATCCAAGCCTCGCGCGGGAGCGCTCGGTTCGCTCACCGAATGGCCACTGGACATTCGCCCCTTTGGGGTATGTGAGCTCAACCTAAGCCTCAACCTTACCCTCAAAACCCCCCTACGCCAAAGGTACCTCCACAAAAAACGTTGTGCCTTCACCCGGTTGGGTCTGAAAATAAATGCGGCCCTGCATTTGTGCTACCATATTTCTACAGATGGCCAGACCAAGGCCGGTTCCTGAGCTTTTAGTTGTAAAATTGGGCATAAATACTTTTTCCTGCATATCCGGCGGTATGCCGCTGCCATTGTCCTGGACAGCAATCACAGCAACCTGTCCGTCTTTTTTTAATGTAATACGAATACGTCCGTTCCTGTCAGCGGGGATCGCCTGCATGGCATTTTTTACGAGATTATTTAGCACCCGCAATAATTGATTTTTATCAGCCCTGACAAGGAGGCTAGCTTCCGGTAGATCCGTCGTTATTTCCAGTCCGTCCTGGTCATTTTCACCAAATAAATTGTGGATAGAATAAATGAGCTCATTGACAATTAATTCTTCGGGATGCGCTTCAGGAATTTTGGCAAAATTAGAAAACTCTGAGGCAATTTGTGACAGGTTTTCGATTTGTTCGATCAAGGTAGCCGACACCCTGTTGAGCAGGTCCTGGTCTTCTTTCCGGGCCGGTTTAAAAGCATGCTGCAAATGCTGCAGACTTAGCTTCATCGGTGTCAGCGGATTTTTGATTTCATGGGCTACCTGCTTCGCCATCTCCCTCCAGGCGCCTTCGCGTTCTGATCGTGCGAGCATATCTGCACTTTCCTGAAGTTTTCGGATCATGCGGTTATATTCGGCAATCAATTCACCCAACTCATCTCGGCTAGACCATTCCAATGGTTCGTTTTGTTTGCCCAGCTTAAATTGTTTAAGTTTTTCACCAATAACCGAAATGGGAAATGTAATTGAATTTGCTACCAAGATTGCCAGTGCCCCTGCTATAAATAATAAAAAGACATACACATTTAACAATGCACTGATAAACTCTGAAATATCCTTCTGCAAAAAGCTTCGATCTGTGTAATAAGGGATTGCCAAATATCCCGCTGATAATCCCGACTGCCGGGAGAGCGGGGCATAAGCGGTGCTATATTCCAACTGTCCAATTCGGCTGTCACCGATAAATAACGATTTGCCTTCCCAGACCATAGCAGCCAAAGCCCGGCCATCCATCAGTGGGGTAGCGAGCTGGTAGGTATAAACCAGGGGTTCAGAACTATATGCCAACTGGCCATCATCGGTAAATAAATCAATATCCGTCTCATGCACACGTGAAATGGAGCGTAATATGGCTTCGACTTCCTCGCGGTCGGGCTGATTGGTTTGATCAAGCTGATTTTCGAGATCCTTCGCAACTCCGAGTGCTTTACGTTGTAATCGTTCTTGGTGGTATTGTTGTGTTGTGTTTTTGAAATACATGATTGTAATCACGCCAATAATCAAGAAGGAAAGGACAATCAGGGAGATAACTGAAAATTGGATCCGGTTGCGCAAGGACAGTCTGTGCGAAAGTGAAAAATTCAGGGTATCCGGTAAAAAGGAAAATAGTGTATTGAGCAATGTTATCAGAAAAAGTGTAATCGTCAGCAGGCAAAACAAGTAAGAAAACAAAGATAAAAATTCACTTCGGCCACTGGATTCATAGGTGACCATGAGTGCAAAGTTATCCTTATAGGCTACAAGGCCGCGCACATTTTTACTTCGGAATAAATGATCTTTTTTATCTGCACTAAATTGTTCGCGCAAATTAAAAATCATATTTTCAGACAGGGTGCTTTGAATATTTTTTTCTTTTTTTCGAAGCAGATATCTAAAATTTTCCAGATCGGGAATGCCTTTGAACGGGGTAGTTTTAAGCAGCTCCACATACACTTGTTTGGCATCGTGCATAGCACGTTCGATCCTGAAGGTATCACCTGCAGGATGAGCTACATTATACGAATAGGTGAGTGTATCGAAGGTCCAGGACCAGTTGCCCGGAATTAACGTATCCGCGTGAGCCATTTGATGCCACACGTAATAATGTTTTAAATACGGACTATTGTAAAAGTGATGGATCAGGTCATGTTGGCCGATATTTTGTCGGGTCAACTCAGTCAGTTGTTGCTCCAGAATGACATCCCTGGGGTCCATTAGTGCATTGGCATAGGTTTTTAATTTTGAATCAACTTTTGTGTTATTAAAGTGATATAAAAATCCGGAGGCCAATCCGCTAAAAAGAATCATCCAAAGTATGGTCCATGTCAAATTGGATACCCGGACATCTGCATAAAATTCAAAGAGTAGTAAATAACCAATCAGTATGCCAATCAGGTAATGGACAGGGACGGGAATATTCAATAACATAGCCGCTGCAAAAGCAACTCCTGCGGCCAGCAGCAAAGCCAGCAATCTGGAAAGACGCGATAATGCGGTCTGATTAATAAACAACAACAAACGATAAGAATACAGGAAGAGTGCAATTAATAATAATTGAACGGCTAGCAGGGATAAAAAACTAAAGGTGTTAAAATTGAAAATATCATCAAAACGGAACGTAATATCACTGTCCAAGACCAGGATGTGGAATAAATGGATAATGGCCAGTAATCCAAGTGCGATAGCCAGGTAATTTACGAATCCAATGATCCATCGACGGATGTGATCCAAGCCGGAAAAATCCGGAATAGGCAGTTCGCGGTAAAAAAAGATAATAATCCAAAGGAGCAGCGAAATATTGATAAGCAGGTCGCCAATGGAGTGACTGAGTGATGCATGCTCCATAGACCGGTGGAAGATCTGCATCTGCTGGAAATGTCCAGTAAAATCCAAGATGATCGAAATAATGCGCAGTCCAAACAGGACAAGGAGGAATAGCAGAGGCCCTAATTGCCGGTATCCGCGTTGGATGAGTGCGCTAGCGATGGAATGCGCTGAAATGACCGTTATTAATCCTGCCAATAGAAAGAGCATTAATGACAGGTATTCTCTGGGCAGAGATTTGTCGGCAAAGCTGAAATCCAGATAACCCAAAACGTTGCCATCCTTAAAACGGATGCTATGTGTTGTGACTTCAGGTCCGATCAGCACTTCGCCGGGGATATCTTTATTTGCAGGAAAGTGGGATTTCAGAAAAGCACCTTTCGCGGCATAGTCATATTTGATTGGAATGAGTGCGTAGAGATCAACCGTATCGGATAACATTTTGTGTCTAGGCAGATACCAGCCATCGGCAAGGCGTAACAAACGACGTTCGCGTGTGAGGTCCCAAAGATCACTTTCATTAACCCCCGGCACACCTTTGCTCCAATAAATCAAAGAATCATGAAGAGTATAAAAAAGCGCAAAGGGCAACTCAGACATCCGTACCATCCGCTCGGTAAACGCTGTGTAGATGGGGCCGGGCATTACTTTTTTGTCCAGCAGATAGGTACGGATTATCAACTCTTCTGATGCCAGTTCATCCACCCGGGCTTCCTGCGCCTGCACCCATTCTTCCAGGTCGGTGGCCAGATAATCCTGTGCATGACGGTGTTGATAACGGTCAAAACCCACAGCGGCAGCCCACGTTAGTACCGTCAGTATCAGCCATAACCACAGGTTATCTATCCGGAAGGATCCGAATTGCAAACCTCTTTGGATTTTACTTGTTTCTGACATATACGATTACCGACAGGTCATTTTACGTAGATCGACGGGTTTGGTTCCCTGATTTGACGGATCCCGATTTGCCAAATTACCTGTAACTTTGGAAAACACATCATATTTGTCCTACTATGCATTACCATTCGCTCGGTCAGATACCCCCAAAACGCCATACCCAGTTTAGAAAACCGGATGGCACACTCTATCATGAACAGCTTTTTTCAACGGAAGGATTCAGTGATTTATATTCCATTCTCTATCATGTGAAGGCACCAACGCAAATCGTGCAGGTAGGCGACCCGGTTGATATCCGTCCCGAGACAGTGGAAGACAGGCAACTCAAACATCGCTGCCTCCAAGGATTTCAGGTAGCCCCTGAGGATGATTATCTCAAATCACGCACGCCTGTTTTGGTTAATAGTGACTGTAAGATTATCCTGTCGGCGCCTCGCCAGTCGATGACGGATTATTTTTTTAAAAATGCAGATGCTGATGAGGTAATTTTCATCCATGAAGGTTCAGGTGTGCTGAAGACGATGTATGGCAACCTGTCATTTGGATATGGCGATTATTTGGTAGTACCCAGGGGTACTATTTACCAAATCACTTTTGATACATCCGATAACCGGCTTTTTATCGTCGAATCTTCAGGTCCCATTACACCGCCCAAGCGCTATCGGAATGCTTTTGGCCAGTTGCTGGAGCATTCCCCCTATTGTGAACGGGATATTCGCAAGCCGGATGTGTTGGAAACCCATGACAAGGAAGGCGATTTTTTATTACATATTAAAAAGCAGGACAAGCTTTATCCATACCATTACCTCAGTCATCCTTTTGATGTTATAGGCTGGGATGGTTACGTGTTTCCCTATGCTTTTTCGATTCACAATTTCGAACCGATCACCGGTCGCGTCCATCAGCCGCCACCAGTACATCAGACGTTTGACGGGCATCAGTTTGTGATCTGCTCCTTTGTGCCTCGACTGTACGATTATCATCCGCTGGCTATTCCGGCCCCTTACAACCATAGTAATATTGACAGCGATGAAGTGCTTTACTATGTAGCAGGGGATTTTATGAGCAGGGCACATGTTGACAAAGGCATGATTACGCTCCACCCAGGTGGTATTCCTCACGGCCCCCATCCAGGTACAGTTGAAAAAAGTATCGGCGCTAAAGAAACCAGCGAACTTGCGGTGATGGTTGATACCTTCCGCCCATTATTAATGACCAAGCAGGCAGCAGCTATAGAAGATTCCGATTATTACCTTAGCTGGATTCAACGCAAATCATAATTTAAAAAATTAAAATCTTAACGATGCAAACACAGGTTCAGGACCAAGCCCTTACTGCCCATGATACCTTCCCAATCAACGGGACGGATTATGTTGAATTTTATGTAGGCAATGCCAAGCAATCCGCTATTTATTATCAGGCCACGTTTGGCTTCCAGATGGTGGCTTACAGGGGCCCGGAGACGGGCAGTCTGGATGTGGTTTCCTATGTGTTGCAACAAGATAAGGTTCGCTTTGTGTTGACGAGTGCTTTGCGTCCTGAGCATGAAATAGCTCGGCATGTGGCGTTGCACGGGGATGGTGTCAAAGTGTTGGCCCTGTGGGTCGATGATGCGGACAAGGCGTTCCGGATGGCTGTGGAACGCGGTGCAAAGCCGGCATTTGAGCCCTATTCCGCAAAGGATGAACATGGCGAAGTCACTCTGGCGGCCATTCATACTTATGGCGAAACAATCCATACGCTGGTGGAGCGGCGCGGGTACAATGGTGTTTTTCTCCCGGGCTTCCAGGCCATGAGCAGTCCGTTTGCTTTTGAGCCGGTGGGTCTGAAATATGTGGACCATTGTGTGGGCAATGTTGAATTGGGTGAAATGAACAAATGGGTAAAATTTTACCAGGATGTGCTGGGCTTCAAGCTGTTGATCACCTTCGATGACAATGACATTTCGACAGAATTCACGGCATTGATGAGTAAGGTGGTATCGAACGGGAACGGCTATATTAAATTTCCGATCAATGAGCCGGCGAAAGGCTTGAAAAAATCACAGATTGAGGAGTATCTGGAATTTTATAAAGGTTCCGGCGTACAACACATCGCGCTGGCTACAGATGACATCTTGTTTACGGTAGGTACTCTTCGCAGCAGAGGTGTCGATTTCCTCCGGGTACCGGATACATATTATGACGATGTGTTGGAGCGGGTTGGAAAAATTGACGAAAAAATTGAGGATCTCAAACGACTAAATATCCTAGTGGATCGCGACGAAGACGGATACCTGCTTCAGATATTCACCAAGCCGGTTCAGGATCGGCCTACAGTATTTTATGAAATTATCCAGCGCAAGGGAGCCAAATCATTTGGCAAAGGCAACTTCAAGGCGCTTTTTGAAGCGATCGAGCGAGAGCAGGCGATCAGGGGAACCCTTTAGGCGCCGCAAGAGGGTAAGCGTTTGAAGGTTCTTGGTTCATAGTTGAATTGTCGGTTACCGTTTCGACCTAGTACCAACGCTATTTTAGCCAGCCCAAGCTGTGTTCTTTTTTTTGATCTGAGAAAAAATTAGGGCGACTTAACTGACACAATCACCTTGACATGACACTAGATTATTCATCACAGGATAAGAACCTTTCACACACACCTAGCCCCATTTCTGATGATTTTTAAGTTAAAGTTTCATCAGGGCCTTGACAAAGTCAAAAACTCGTTTTAAATTTACCCATCCTTTTAGTTATTCATTTATTCATCATCAAAAACCATTTGACATGAAAAACACAAGACTTCTATTTTTAACCCAAAGAGCAAACAAATTGTTTGGAATCTTCGTCTCTCTCTCTCTCTCTCTCTCTAATGCATTGATGGGACAATCAGGTGACCCGTTACCCGCATCATGTGGCATGGATGAGGTTGAATTGCCTGAATCTTTTGGAGAAAATGAAGCATTGCCTGAGTCTGGTCGCTTCTGTGGCATTCCTAAAAGCAATATCATTTACAAGGACACCGCACGCTATACACCAGAGGGAGAGCCAATTCGTATTCGGGCAAATTTCTTAATACTTCAAAAATCGGATGGTTCAGGCAATTTTCAGGATACTCCAGAGCATAGAGCCTTCTTGGATGAATGGGTGGACTTTTGTAACGAGACATTTGCCAATACTTGGTGGAGCAATATTAGTAATTGTCAGCCCTCTGCTAGCAATGCACTGGTAGAAATCGTACCGAATTGGATCTTTTTACCGGACTCAACAGAATATTACTGGAATTACAATAACAAAAATGGGTCTACTGGTCAACCTTATCAAGGAGATTGGTGGCTAAATAATTTAGATACCCAGATAAATAACGATCCAGGTATACCCCGAGGAATCAATGTTTACTTAACAATCGATGCGGATATTTATCATCAATTAGTTACGCTTCAAACTATCAATAATCCACAATCTGTTGGCATGCACTTCACATGGACTTCAGAACTACCTACTACAGCTAACTTGCAAGCACCTTCTAGGGTGCATGTCCCTAACTTGTTTTTAAAATACTATTGGTTCAAAAATAATTTAGTTGGTATTAATCAAGAACCATTTTCAGTTTCCCGAGATTGGTTGGTGAGTTCTGGCCGTCTTCTCGCCCATGAGTTTGGCCATTCATTTCTCAGGGAATATATTCATTTTGAAAGTTGCGTTGACCATGTAATGTCCCCGCAACCAACACCGGGCAATGGCAGGGGCATGCGAATAAAGGACCTACAGTTTATACACAGGGCTTTTGTCTATTCTAACTTGAGGCAATTTATTGATTGTGATTCCAGATATAATGCAAGCATGTATAGTGATGATCGTGAATGGACGATCACCACTGACGAAGAATGGATATTGGATATGCGGGTGTACCATAATCTTCGCATTGCTGCGGGTGCAACGCTTACGATCAGATGCAAATTATTACTTCCCGAGGATGGTGTAGTTATAGTAGAGAGAGGTGGTCGCCTCATCGTTGATGGGGGCCAGATATGGCGCGCAAACACGTGTAATGCCAACCAACATTGGGCTGGAATAGCCGTAAATGGCAACCCTTCTTTAGCTCAGCCCGATCCCAACGCCACTTTAAATTCGAACCAGGCGGGTGTCGTCCTGCTCATGGGTGATGGCGAGATAGAAGGTGCTGTCATTGGAGTAGCTGCCCAGGAGCATCCTCACTGGGATACACCTCAAATGCGAGGTGGATTGATCCAGGGCAACAATTTTACATTTCGGGATAATATCCGTGGCGTACAGTTTAATCGTTATGACTTGCCGAATTTTAGTAAATTTGAAAATGTAACCTTCATTAATGAAAATGGTAATGCCAAATGGGGCACAACGATGTGGCGTACAAATAATATTCTATTTGAGGGTTGCACATTCAAGGATTTGATTCGCTCTGGCATTGTGAGCTGGGATGCCTCCTATGTTATTAACAAACGCAACAAATTTTTGGGTTGTGTGAATACCGGCGTGGATGCAGGTGGATCTATGCCATTGCTGGGTCAAATCGTCGTAGGTCAACTGACACAATCTACCAATGACCGCAATAAATTTAAGGATAATACGGTAGGCATTCTTGCCCGTACCAATGCCAATTCTAATGTCTATAATAATGATATGGAGAACTACGATTTTGATGTGGCTGCCAATGGTTTTACTCATAATCATATAGAGGGTAATTTATTGCGGGGCGAAGCCGCTGGCATAAAATTAGAAAGTACATCAGGTGGAGAAAATATTTTACGATGCAATCTGTATAAAAAAAACGTAGTTGGGATAAACATTGTGGGGAACAATGCGAATACCAATTTTTATCAGGAAGTTTTTGATACCTTGATCCACGATGTCTTTATTGAAGGTATTGCATCTAATCCTGGATCACTTCAGCAGTATCAGGGTTCACAAGGGAATGCCCGATGGAATTACTTTTCAATGGATAAACCAGAGCAAATCAAAACTTCAACCGTCTCGCCCTGGAATAATACAGAACTTTTTTACTATTTCCATCCTGATCCTTCAGGCAATGCCCGCCTCAAGCCACACTGTGCACTGAATGACCAAACATGCACTGGCCCCAGTAATTTTGAAAATCATGAAACAGAAGGTGTGGAGTCGCCTTGTGGGAGTATTTTTTTCAATGGTGATGAGCCTTGTGAGGATCGTCCTTGTTTGGATAGTTTACGGGCATCAATTTACACATTGGAAAATACATACACGTTGATTCCGGGTGACAGCTTGTATGGACTGTGGCAGCATCTGGTATTTAAAAGGGAACGGACTGTAGGCAATTGGTT
The DNA here is from genome assembly GCA_038328415.1 of Chitinophagales bacterium. Classification (GTDB taxonomy): domain Bacteria; phylum Bacteroidota; class Bacteroidia; order Chitinophagales; family Saprospiraceae; genus JAGNXB01. The sequence goes on from JBBQMA010000039.1 coordinate 9,781, forward strand.
GGGTGATTATATAGAGAATGAGGATTGGACCTCCGCTACAGAATTACTCACCAGTGATGTCAATCCCTATAATCAGCGCCGACATGTAGCTATTGGTTTGATGCGCGATGATTTTAGCCTGGCGGATAGCCTGCTTCAGGCATTTCCTCAGCAGACTAATGAAGATCAACAATTTGTCCAGGTGCAACAGATCAACCTGGATTTCCTGAGTGATACGGCATTTACCTTGGATTCATTACAAGAAGTTGCATTGATGAATATTGCTATATCCGGCACATCACAGGCAGGGTATGCGCAGACATTACTTTCCCTACTTGCTGATGTAACCATAATGCCCCGACTGCCGGTGCTGGAAGAAGAGGCCGAACCACGTGAGGTACCTATCAATGACGATGCCAAAAGGATTGGGAATAAACTATCCATTAGTCCCAACCCTGGAAGCGATCAAATAACTATTTTATGGCAACGTCTGGAAAATCTTACTGACAGGGAGAGATACCATTTGGTAGTCACCAATGCGCTTACAGGGCAGGTGTGGGGTACCCATATCATCCAATCCGGTCAAGAGAAGAGTATAGATACTTCGACATGGCCCTCAGGGATGTACCACCTGGCAGTACGTGATCAACAAACAGGCATTATCGTCGAGAGTCAAAAAGTGGTAATCCAGCATTAATTACTGAATTTAAGAAAGCATCCCATGGTAAAAAACATGGGATGCTTTATAAATCATTTAAATTATGAAACCATTTAAACTCCTTTTTTTATTACAGTTGGTGACAATTTGTGTAGTTGCCCAAAACGAGCCAACTTATATCGGATCCATTGATCCACATATCAAT
>JBBQMA010000040.1:0-10598 GCA_038328415.1 Chitinophagales bacterium
ATTCAGTGGGGGTAGCCCCATTTGCAGATCCTTGAACACTTCAACAGCAACCCCACCCATACCAAATACGATGACCGGGCCAAAAACCGGGTCATGTTTTGCACCTATAAGGAGTTCATGGCGTTTATGGACCATCGCTTCGATAGTGACACCTAAAATGTCAGCTTCTGGTTTTGCAACACGGGCCCTCCTGGTAACTTCATCAAAGGCGTCCTGAGCCTCCTTGGCATTTCTGATGTCGAGCATCACCCCACCGACATCGGTCTTGTGGGAAATATCCGGGGATGCAATTTTTACAGCAACCGGAAATCCAACATTCGTCGCCATAGCCACGGCTTCCTCTGCTGTTTTGGCGAGAAAAACTTCGGTGACAGGAATAGCATATGCTTTAAGGATCTCGACGATGGATTCACGGCTCAATTGATCCTGTCCATTCTCCAGGGCGTGATGAATCAGTTTTCGAACTACCGTCTTGTTTGGTTTAAAGTCTTCCGGGGTATTATCTGGCGTTTCATAAAGGAGTTGCAGATTTTCACGATATTGATTCATTAAAAGAAACACATCGATGGCACTTTCCGGATAGCGATAGTTCGGCACCTGACCGGCTTCCAGGATATTGCGAGCATTGGCAACTTCCTTTTCTCCAATCCAACTGGCAAATACGGGTTTATTCAATAGTTTTTGTTCTTCCACAAGCACTCGGGCCACATCATTGGCAGGGGTAATCGCCTGTGGTATATAGAGGACCAGCAAGGCATCAACTTCTGGGTCTTCCGCACATGCCCGGATGGCGAGCCGGTATTGCTCCACAGTGCCATCACCCAGAATATCGACCGGATTGCTATGACTCCAATATTTATTGAGGATGGAATCCAGTTTGGCCATGGTTTTTTCTGAAAGTTTTGACATCCTTCCTCCATGGATAGACAAGCGGTCTGTCGCTAATACCCCCGGACCACCGGCATTGGTGATGATCGCAAGCCGATTCCCTGCGGGACGGGGTTGCATGGCAAGAGCTTGGGCGCAGTTGAACAAATCAGCGATACGATCCACCCGAAGAATACCTGCCCTTCGAAATGCCGCGTCAAAGACCAGGTCATTCCCAGCCAGCGATCCGGTATGTGACAATGCTGCTTTGGCACCCTCTTCGCTGGTCCCTGCTTTTAATATAATAATCGGCTTACTTCGGGAATAGGCCCTGGCGGCACTCATGAACTTTCGAGCCTCCACCATGCTCTCCATATAAATAATAATACTGGAGGTATGTGCATCTGCATTCAGATATTCAATGAGGTCATGAAAGCTTACATCGACCATGGAACCTACCGAGATGAAATAGGAAAAGCCCACGTTTTGCTCAGCCGCCCAATCCAGAATACTTGCACCCATGGCTCCGCTCTGTGAAATAAAGGCTATCCGTCCAGGCATCGCTCCTCCGACTGAAAAGGTGGCGTTTATACCGAGCGTTGGGTTCATGATCCCAAAACAATTGGGGCCCATGATGCGCATTTTGTATCTTTTTGCCAATGCAAGGACTTCATTCAACATGGCCTCACCCTCTGGTCCCGCCTCCTTGAAGCCTGCGGAAAGGATAAGTAATGAAAGGATGGCTTTATTGCCACATTCTTCGACAACTCCGGCCACTATTTTAGCCGGAATGAAAATGACGGCCAGGTCCACATTTCCCGGAATATCCTTTACGGAACGAAAGCAGGGCACCCCTTGTACTTCGCGGTATTTGGGATTGACTGGATATAATTTGCCTTTATATCCTGCGGCTAACATATTGTGTAAGACGGCATAGCCTAATGTGCCTTCTTTATCAGAAACGCCAATAAGTGCGACGGAGTCCGGTTTAAAAAAATTATCAAGATGGAGATTCATAGTTTCAGTTTATAATCCAGTACGGTTTAAGATGATGAAGCCCTGCATAGAGGCGAGCCTCATGTTCCTCCCAGATGCGGAGTCCGGTTTGGGTTGGTGCTTCAACATACGGGCAGTCCATTCGGTTGCTGCCTGCCAGAAAGTTATAGATGCATTTAGGCAGGGCATGCAGATTATATCCCCCTTCCAGCGTTGCGAACCGGTTTGGGAAAAGGTCGGCAAGCCGGACTCCGAGTTTGTAAAAGAGATCCAGGCTATAGCGCAGGTCCAGGAGTGGATCATGCTGGTATCCATCAAAACCGGCAGAGATAGCTAGTACGTCCGGTTTGAATTGCGTGACAATGGGCAAATAGCTTTCAAAGGCCTGCCAGAAAATATCATCGCCGCTACCGGGAGGCAAGGGCGTGTTGATGGTATATCCCATACCGGCTCCGATGCCGATTTCGTCTACAAAGCCATGACCGGGGAAGGCTGGATACTGGTGCATGGACCAGTACATCACCTGATTGGAGCCGTCAAAGATCCGGGAAGTGCCATCGCCTAAATGGCCATCAAAGTCGAAAATGAGCACCCGTTTGCCCTCTGTTGCCAGATAACTGGAGACAACAGCAATATTGTTAAATATACAAAACCCACTGGAGTGATCAGGGTAAGCATGGTGGCCCGGCGGTCTTGCAAGTGCAAAACCACCTGTTTGTGCAGCGAGCAGGGTAGCCCCCACGGCCTGGACCGCTGCTTTATAGCTTCCCTGAGAAACCGGGGTCTCAGGAACCACCCATTCACCGGATGCGACGGACCGGCGGACTTGTTCGATATAATCCTCGCCATGGGCATAGGCCAGGAAGGGCTGTCCGTCAGGTATCAGGGCGTTTGGCAGCTCGCGAAACGGGTACAGTCGCTCCTTACATTCCGGATGGTGACCCGTATCATGACCCAGGAAATCCTGGTGAAATATCAATTGCATCATGCCTTACCGGATTGGTAATTTCAAGTGCGAAGATAGCGCAAAGTAGGGGGTACCGGCATGATATGCCTCATCGCCGAAGAGATTTAACATCATTGTAAGTGGGGCTTAACCCAATGCATTCTCCCCTGCGATTATATCGCCGGCACCAGCATTCGAAAAGCAGAGAAATAGCTTGTTTTGGAAATTTGAGGACTATTTCTTTCCGAACAGTTTTCCAAGGAAACTTCCGCCCATGCGCATGAGATCATCCGCAATACTGCCGTCTTTGTTTTTATCGAGGAAGGCGTTGATGAGGGCCATTTTAGGGTCTACCTGGTTTTGCTGGTTGGAAAGACCACCCAGGATCCCTGAAAGCATTCCTGCCAGCCCGCCGGCATCGAGGTTATCCTGTTTTTTAGCCTTGCCGATTGCGCCCATGATGACAGGAGCCAACGAAGCCATCAATGAACCTACCTGCGAGGTGTTCAAGCCGGATACCTTTGAAACGGTTTCGATGGCTCCTTGCTGGCGATTACCCAAAATGTGTCCGATAATGCCGGCACCATTTACTGCCCGCTCGTTAACAGGAGGTTGTTGACCCGTAAACATCCCAATGACATTATCCAGGAGGGAACCATCATGGTCCCTGTCCAACGCTTTGGCCAATGCGTTAGCCCCTTCCGGCTTCGATGCATTTTGAGCCATTGCTCCCAGCAGCACATTCATGATGACACTTGCTGCCGTTGATGTCTTTTGGGTATCAGTAATACCAGCTTGTTTTGACAACTGGTCAAGCAAGGTACTGGAGAGTTGGCTTTGAAGCAGATCCGTGATATTCATTGTTCCAATTTTGAACAAAGGTATTAAAAATCAACGGACACTTTTTTTGCTGCAACGAGGCAAACTTATTGATTTAGATCTTTTTGTATGTGTTTTATATTTGACAAGTAATCAGGTGGATCCTTCCTGAATCGGCAACAGATGATAGCTATGCTTTATATATCTTTGGCCCGGTAAACTACTCCTCTTACGTGAAATTAGTCCATACCACCGGAGCCAAAGCCCGGGATGGTAAAATCATTTCAGATCATCCTGCAGCACTGCTGGAACGTGCCCGCCGATGGGTGCTTGATCTGTTTAATGACCATGGCGATACCCGCCTGGTGTGGCATAATTTTGCGCGCACCAATCAGCTTGTGGCTTTGAGTGCCCGACTGGCAACGGATGAACAATTCGATGAGGAGAACCTGCTTGGGCTGTATACGGCATCCTGGTTCAGCTATACTGGATGGCTTTTTGACCCGTCCGATCCATTGACCGCCTCCCGCCAGTTGGCCCGACAATTTCTGCATGCCGAGCATCAGCCTGATAGCCTCCAGGATACAGTATACGAGGTCCTGGGTGCAATCGCCATGGCCGAGCTCCCTTCAAATTCTGTTGGCCGGGTGCTCTGGGATGCTGTCCTTGCCCTGCACGTGGGTCCGGATTATAACGAGACTCAAAAGCTACGAAAAAAGGAGAAAGAAAATATCCTCCGTACGCAGATATCCAATGAGGACTGGCGCATGGAGGAAGTCTTGTTTTTGCGAACGTTAAGCTTTTCTACCGCTGAAGGGAAAGCGGTGTTTGCACCCGAACTGGCGAGGCACCTCCAGTCGCTCGAACGTCGCCAGGAAAAGGCTGAAAAACCGGTGTTGGAACCGGCACCTGCCAAGTCCAACGGCAACAGTACTATCCAGACGTACTTCAAAACCTCTTATCATAACCATATCCATTTGAGCGGGATCGCGGACCGGAAGGCACAAATGCTGATCAGTGTGAATGCTATTTTGATTTCTGTTTTAATTTCGGTATTGAGCTATAGCAACATTGCCGAAACCCGGCCTCCGCTATTGATTCCCGTCACACTGTTTATGGTGTTTGGATTATGCTCACTGGTATTTGCCGTTCTCAGCGCCCGTCCCAAGGTAACCCGGCATCCCATTGCACATCTCAAGCCTGAAGAGCGCCGCTCCAATCTGTTGTTTTTCGGTCATTTCACGCAGTTGCATCCGGATGATTACATCCAAGAGATGAATGACTTATTTGAAGATCCCAATGCATTGCAAAGTGCCATGCACCGGGATATGTATTTTTTGGGCAAAGTGATGGACCGCAAGTACCGCCTGGTCAGCATGGCCTACACCCTCTTTTTAATTGGCTTTATTGGAGCCGTTTGCAGTTTTCTGTTGGTACAGTTTTTTGTACTTTGAGATTATGAGTTTATGTTTAGAATCGTTGAAATGTTTAGCGTATAGAAGCCTGCCAACCGTTGTGAAACAGGTTGGTTTAGGGTTAAAGGGGTCTTGGGTCCTCATCGGTCCTCATGAAGCTACGGTCATGATTTTCAATTGGTCTTCCTAGGTCATTACCGGCGGTATAATTTTCAATCCTCGGTCTTATGCCACAGATTGCAGGGTATCGCGGGGTGATATCGCGGGAAATTATTTCGATCAAACGATCCATGCTACCTTCTACTTTCTACATTCGCCAATGTCCGGTCCTCTTCTGTCCTCATGAAGCTACGGTCATGATTGTCAATCTTCAGTCTTCATGAGGCTTGTCAGCCGTCGTGAAGGTAGTTCTGAGTTTGGAGCTTGCCAGCCGTTGATGAAAGGCAGTGTTATGAGTTTATGGGTTTAAAAGAGTGTTCGGTGTCAAAATCTTGAATGAAAGAATATAATTCGTGTATTTGGCGTGATATAAATTTTTAATTTGGAAGATTGTTAAAGTTTTGTTAATCTTATCTTATCTTATCTTATCTTATCTTATCTTATCTTGCTTGCGCACAGCGATTTAGCGTATGTGTGCGGGCGTTCCCGAAACCGGATAAGAAGTAGGGGAGATATATATATTAAAATGAAAAGTAAGAATTACAGTCACTATGCAGTGTTTATTAACCCCAAAATAGCTGTTATGCTTTTAACTTTATTGGGTATAAACACAATTTCATTTAAAAGTTTTGCACAAACTTCTAGTGGGGTTGAAATTAAAGGAAGTTGTGGTGATTCGGTTGTGGTTATAAGTTCACTTACATTTGATCTAAACCTTTACTTCCATAATCAAGTAGCTCAACAGGAAAACAATCCTTGTTATCATACACTTTTTGCGGGTGGTCCTATGGATATACAATATAGGCTTCAAAAGTTAAATCCATCAAGTGGAAATTGGGAGTGGGCAAGCAATTATCAATACTCAATAAAGTTTACAGGTTTAGGAACTTCACTTACGCAATATAGAGTGATAGCATTCAAGCCCGTTATAATTCCGAATAATCAATGTGATGGTGGATATGAAAAGGTTTATAATTATAGTGGCCAACATGTGGGATTCCGTGGATTGTATGAGCAGTATACGTCAAACATTGCTATAGTAGGAAAACCTAATGGCTACAATAATAGTTACAAGTTTGTGGATGGTAATGGTATCCTATTGTTTGGTAGCGATCCTTCATTGCCAATGTTTGATCCTGGCGAGAATTGGCAGATCGATGTATCTGAATCGACAAATTACAACGCCTGGTATCTTGCTATGTACAAGGATGATGATCCTACAAATCTCCCTTGGGCTGAGTTTGAAGGTGGATGGCATTCGAATGGACCGCCAGCTAATCCGGTTATTGACATAGCTCATTGGTGGAAAAATAGTGGCGGATATGAATTTGATCCACTTAGCTCATACATTGTACAATGGGTAGCTCAAAACAAGGACTGCACGGATTGGAATGTCAATGAGAAGTCGGCCTACATTTGTCCTGTTGGTTTCGGATGCAAAATCGGTTTGGCAACGGATGAAGGGGCGGAACAAATTGCACTGTATCCAAATCCGGTGCGCGATCAATTCTATTTAACTGAAAGTCCAATTGTAAGCTGGATAGAATTGAATGATGGCTTTGGCCGGAAACTTGGATCGTGGGCTGCGAACCAGGAACGATATGATGTTTCACATTTGGTTTCTGGCACCTACTATGTGCAGTTCTTCGATACGAATCATAGATTAATGAATGTAGCTTCAATACAAGTAATGCGATAAGTGCAGATGTGCTAAATACAAACGAAGTGGATCTTTGCGTTAAGGTGAAGATCCATTTCGTTTTCAAAATAAATGAACTTCCAATGAAATATATCCTGACTACTTTTGTTGTTGTTGTAATTTTCATTGGAAGTGCTTCGCTTTATGCGCAGAATTTAGTTCCCAATCCGGATTTTAGTTTAGTCTCTGGCTGTCCGGGTAACTGGCCCGCTCCACCATGTCCAGTTCAATTTTCTTGTATTGAATCCTGGTGGGCAGCTACTCCTTATTGGCCACCATGGGAGTTTCATAAATGCGGATCGGGCTTAAGAGGTGTTCCCAAAAATGGATTTTTTTATCAGGAACCAAAACGAGGAGATGGTTTTATTGGAATCTCTGTTAATGGATCGGATTCTTATCCACATAGATCAATGGCAGAGTGTAGTTTATTGGAGGAAATGCAAACAAATGTAGATTATTATGTTTTTTTTTATGTCAGTCGGCAAGAACATTTATGGGGGATCCAGACCTACTATGATGCTATAGGTGCCTTTTTTTCAGATACAGTTTATTTAGCAAAACCTGAGTACCACATACCACTGTCAGTACCACCACCGGATATATGGGCCAGTGATGTGATTAGGGATACTGTTGGTTGGGAGAAAGTTTCCGGTTGCTACAAGGCACATGGTGGAGAGCGTTATATGGTCCTCGGCAATATGAAGCTTTTTGAACAACTAAAAACTGAGCCCGGTGCCGGAGATGGGACATCTGTTTGGTATTATATTGATGATGTAGGTGTGTACGCCTTCGATCCCCTGCCGGATACGATCTTGATTTGTTCCAATGATACCTTGTCTCTATCGACTGAATTCCTAGATGCAGAGATTTATTGGCAAGGCAATGTACATACCAATACTTATGAAGTAACTGAGCCCGGGGTTCTTATAGTAGAAGCCCGAATTGACGAGTGCATTCTACGGGATACGGCGATAGTTGTGCAGTTCCCTTTGGGAGGATCAATAAACGAAGTGGCGCTGGAGGCGTGCCTGGGTGACACGGTAACACTTGAATTATGTATGCCAGGAAATTATACATGGGAGACAGCAGGTGTTAGCCCAGCCGGCGTTGTTCGAGAGCCAGGAAGCTATAGAGCTATTGCACAAACTAAGTGTGGGGATTTCATCTGCGTTTATAATGTAAGTATGCCGACTTGTGATTGTCCGGTATATATTCCTACTGGATTTTCTCCCAATCACGATGGCATAAATGAAGTTTTTGCCCCAATCATCGTCTGTGAATGGCCTATTGCAGACCTACAATTTGAGATTTTTGATCGCTGGGGAAACATGGTGCACCGCGAGGCCGGACCAACACTGATTGGTTGGGATGGGTCTCTCAAATACAGACCCCTGGATAATGGAGTTTATTCATGGTTACTCTTATATAATGTCATTGCCCCGAACAGGAGCCCAAAGCTTGAAAAAAAAGCAGGGGAAGTACACTTAATACGATGATTTGAAACGTTTATATTTATTAGCAGCAATTTTGATAATATTTGAAGGCATTGGACACACACAAGAGCGTGAATGTGGCTTTGATCATGATATAAATCCTTTTGGTGCAATCGACGCTAAGAATAGTACAAAATTAGAGCAAAGAGGCACAGGCAATTGTTGCAACACGGAATGTATTCCGGTTGTTTTTCATATTATACACCATCCTGATGACCCATATATTCCAGATGAGTTTATACTAGGGCAATTCAGAATGTTAAATTCTAATTTCAAGGGTTACATAGCAGGCAAGAGCAAAATACCACCAGAATTCAGGAAACTGGTAGGTCTATTTCCTTATCGATTTTGCTTAGCAAGTAGTGGTGAAGATCGAAATGTACCTGCAATTTTAAGGGTTGAAACAAATCAAAAAAAAATTGGCGTATCAGAAGACTTGTTTAATTCTGAGTTGGGAGGATCAACACCCTTTGATACTGAACTATATCTCAATATATGGATTGCTGATTGTGGAGATTTTATAAGTGGATTTGCTTCCAAACCAGGTCAGGAGGAGAAAGGAAAGTCAGGTATTATCATTAACCCAATTTATTTTAATTCAAAGGCACCTTCGCAATATAGTGAGGGCAAGGTTTTAGTTCATGAGATTGGTCATTACCTCGGCTTGGAGCATACCTGGGGGCATGGGTATGGCTGCGATATTGACGATGGAATCGGAGATACGCCTCTACAATACGGACCATACTTTGGGTGTCCTGATTATCCGTCATATAGCTGTAACACATCCAACATGTTTATGAACTATATGGATTATGTAGATGATCAGTGCATGGTTTTGTTTACAATGGATCAAACAGAAAGAATGACTGAAACTTTAAACCATTCCAGGCCCGGGATATTACATAACGTATCAATTTGTTATGAACACAATAAAAGGAATGTTCCGTTTGCACTTTATCCAAACCCTGCACGTGAATTTATCTTTTTAAGTAAACAAGATCTTAGCTTGCAAGGAACTATGGAGATTAAATTTTACGATGTTCTGGGGCAAATGAAGTATGAACTTACTTTGGGAGACGATGATATATTTCCTTACTGCCTGGATATAAGCACACTGGAAACAGGTATTTACCTGGTACAGTTGAGTCAATTAAGAGGTGTTGACTATACGATTAAATTTGCAAAGTTTGACAAGAGTTGAATTAAATTCGATATAGTGAACATGTATTGAGGGGCATTTAGGATTGTTGTTATTATGTTTAAATAAGAAGATTTGTGGACAATGGTGACCCTACTATTGAGGTGTCAGGCTTGAGACCTAAACTAGATGATGCAATATGAAGAGGTACGCGCGAGTTAATTGAGATTATGAGTTTATCTTTAGAATCGTTGAAATGTATAACGTTTAGAAGCCTGCCAACCGTTGTGAAACAGGTTGGTTTGGGGTTAAGGGGTCTTGGGTCTACATCGGTCCTCATGAAGCTACGGTCATGATTTTCTATCGGTCTTCCTAGGTCATTACCGGCGGTATGATTTTCAATCCTCGGTCCGCCTTCATAATATGCCTTCTTCATTTCCTTAGCGCATTAGCGTCTTTGCGGTTCACACTCCTTGGTTATGAGGCTTGCCTACCGCCGCGAAGCCAGGTAGGTTATGAGTTTATGAGGCAAGGAGACTTGCCTAACCTCACAGGCGTCCAAAATAATTTTGAAAGTCTTTCTCGATTTTCATACTGATGTGCCCCAAATAGAAAATAATTTACAAAAGGGTCTACTTCGCCCTGTTTCTGGTGTATGACCTTGAAGTTGATGACAACTTATTTGGTCCGGCACCGCCTGATTGGAGACGCTGTGGGTCTCCATCAAGACATGGCGCTTACGGCCATCGTCTGGATCGCCGGCGAGGCTTGTTACTTTTTGTTGCTCCAAAAAGTAACCAAAAATCTACCTGCCAATTGGTAGGCCTGACAGGCGTATTGCAGGCAGGGCGCTTTTCTCGAAAGGCTCGCTGGTTAGTGATGAAATTGGTGTAAAAATCCTAAATAGCATTACATAAGCCTCGCGCGGGAGCGCTCGGTTCGCTCACCGAATGTCCACCGGACATTCGCCCCTACGGGGTATGCGAGCTCATACTTGTTTTATGCGGGTGGACGGGGTTGGAATTTTAGCATTCAGCCTAATGGCCTCATCTAAGCCTCGCGCGGG
>JBBQMA010000041.1:0-10543 GCA_038328415.1 Chitinophagales bacterium
AGCACTCTCGTACCTCGTTTTTCAGAAAACCCATCGCTGATTTGGCCCACTATCCTTTTATTGATAGTGTGTCTGGTGGCTATCATTTTTGCCACCCTGTCCACCATGCCAAAAGTGACAAAGGGAACCGTGACCCGGCAGTCTATTGAAAAGAAAGAAGCAAACCTTATCTTCTTCGGGAACTATTTTAATATGAGTCTGACGGATTACCAGTGGGGAATGAATGAGCTGATCGGTGATAAAAAGTTCATCTATAATACGATGACCCGTGATTTGTATTTTTTGGGCATTGTACTGGCCAAAAAATATACCTATTTGCGTTGGTGCTATCTGGTTTTCATGTGGGGATTGATTGCCACGGTGCTGGCATTTGGGATTTCCATCCTTTGCGTCGAACAAGGATAGTGTTATCTTTGTTACTTGCTTAAATCTTAAGGCGAATGATATCTAAACGAATGGAAGAGGCGCTGAACGCGCAAATTGAACTTGAAGCATCTGCTTCTTTTCTCTATCTTTCTATGGCTGCTTGGTGTGAGCGCAAGGGAATGGGTGGATCTGCCCATTTTATGTATCGGCAAAGTGCAGAGGAGCGGAGTCATATGCTCCGGATTTTCCATTATATCTCTGATGTAGATGGGTTGGCTGTGACACCGGGAATAAGACAACCCCCTACGGACTTTCCTTCCATCAGGGAGCTTTTTGAGGAAGTATATGTGCACGAACAGAAGGTGACGGCATCCATCCACAAATTGCTAGACTTATGCAATGAAGAGGATGATTACACCACCCACAATTTTTTACAGTGGTATATCACAGAGCAAAGAGAGGAAGAAGCCCTGATGCGCAATATATTGGACAAGATCAAACTTATCGGCGAAGGTCCTCAAAGCCTTTACTTTATCGATAAAGAAGTAGAATCTATCAATGCCGCAACTGCGGCTGCTGAAAGCAAAGAGGAAGAAATTTAAGGCCTAGTAAAATCGTTGAATAATATTGGGCGGTCCCAAGTCCATGATTTTATCAGGCTCATTCTCCATGGAGAAATTATAGACACTTTAAATAAAACCATGAAATGGTAAGGAAATATCTGACGCTATTCATACTGTGCCTCACTGTCTTTTCAACGGGTTGGAGCCAAAAAAACCGAAGTACTAGTGTAGATCTGGTTTTTGATAAACCGGAAGTACCTGCCGCTTTTCCCGGTTGTACACACCTGACGGATGAACAGCGAGCTTCATGTAATACCATAAATCTGCGTACCTATCTGGCAGAAAAACTTGTTTACCCCTCTACTGCTGAACAAAAGCGGATTGAAGGCGAAGTAAAAATCAATGTGGTCATTGATACGTTCGGACAAATGGGTGCCATTCGGCTCGTAAAAAAAGTAGACGCTGAACTTGATAAAGAGGCCCTCCGTGTGGTCCAATTGTTGAAAGATGAAGGGGGTTTATGGGCACCTGCTAAAATGCAGGGACACAAGGTAGTTTCGGAATGGAGTATTCCAGTCCGGTTTTTACTGAATAAACCACAAGTGCAGTTCCAGCGGGCCCGAAATCGTGATACTGAAGACAACTAAGGGCTGTCTGTCTGATCGGGACATTGTTAATCCAAATGGATTATTTCAGATAATGAGTCGATCAGGGCTGGGTATTGCGCATTCTCCGAGGTCCGTACCAAAGCCAAAAACCTGTAATCACAAACACCAGCAAAGCCAGACTCATCATGGTAGTGTAGAATCGTTTTATTTGACCATTCGTTGTCATGAATAGTGCATCCAACACAGATGCATCGTGGATTTGCTCAATGATATCTGCATTCCTTCGCTCGATATGCAATAATTTTCCGGTGACGCCATCAAGCTGAAGACCCCAATAGTGGTCTTTGAACGTAATTTTCAACATGCCTTTGTCCTGTCTTACTTCCATCCGGTCAATGTCGGGCGATAATTCGGCTGAGACACTGTCTCTCAGAAATCCTATCGCATTTTGATGTAAGCTATCCAGTGGTAACCAGTCTGCCAAATTGGTTGATGTTCCGGTATGATTTTTTGCTAACAGCAGACCTGCTGAATGTTTTTTCCAGCCAAGCAAACCGCCGGTTATAGCCACTATTGCAAAAAATACAAATAGGAAGATTCCCATCGTTCGGTGTATTTTCCGCAAACCGCGTATAAGCTTCGCTTGTTTTTGCCGGCTGTTTAGTTGCTCCATTGTTAACGGTTTTACCGTTTTCTAACCAACGCCTAAATAGACCATACTTTGAAAAACAACCAGGCTGGCGAGGTATGCCAAGCCAGTCATGAATGCCAGTTGGAGTAAAGGCCATTTCCAGGAGCCCGTTTCTTTTTTCACAACAGCCAGGGTGCTCATACATTGCATGGCAAAGACATAAAATAATAATAGGGACAGGCTGACCGGAACATTATACCTCCTTTTGCCGGTTTCTGGATTAATTTCCTCCATCATGCGTTTGCGAATGGATTGTTCGTCGTCCGAACTGCCTATGGAATAGATGGTAGCCATGGTGCCGACAAAAACTTCTCTGGCCGCAAATGATGTCACCAATGCAATACCAATTTTCCAATCAAATCCCAAAGGACGGATAAGGGGCTCTAGCCCTTTGCCTAGGTGGCCGGCATAAGATGCCTCCAGTTGATCTGAGGCAATTTTATTGGCAGTCGCCGTCTGGTCAAGCTTTAGATCAAAGGCTTCTTTTTGTGCGTCTACCAATGCCTTCTCCATTTTTCCATGAGGGCCAAAACTGGCCAAAAACCATAAAATAATAGAGATGACAATGATGATTTGTCCGGCTTCGCGAATGAAAGAGGTCACCTTGCTCCAAACGGTTTGCAGGACATTGCGCCAGTGGGGCATTTGATAGTCCGGTAATTCAATAAGCAAGTATCCCGGCTCAGCGCCCGAAAGCACTTTTTTAAATACCCAGGCAGCTATAAAAGCAGCTCCCGCCCCAAGAATATATAAGCCCATAAACGCTAATGCCTGATAGCTGATGAAACCTCCCCAGAAACCGGCAGGAACCATCATGCCGACCAATACAGCGTAAACGGGCAACCGGGCAGAACAACTAATAAATGGGGTAACCAAAATCGTAATCAAACGCTCCTTTCGATTAGTAATCGTACGTGCACTCATGATTGCTGGAATGGCACAAGCCGTTCCGGATACTAATGCCACCAGGCTGCGGCCATTCAATCCGAACCTTTGCATCATGCGATCAAAAAGATAAACGGCCCGTGCCATATATCCTGATTCTTCCAATAAGGCAATGAGGAAAAATAACAAAGCTATTTGAGGGATAAACACAAGAACGCCACCTAGGCCGGCAAGTACCCCATCTGCCAGCAAGCTCGCAAGCCACCCCTGACCTAATGCATATCGAACAGCACCACCCAAATTGTGGAATAATGCTTCAATCCATTTCATGGGAAGTGTGGACCAGGTGAAGACCGCTTGAAATACAAAGAAGAGAAAGATAAAAAAGAGGATAGGGCCGAACCAAACATGTGTGACGATCTTATCCAAGCGGCGAGTCAACGAGGGTCCTGTACTGGTGTCGGATTGAGACTTGCAGGATCGAATAATTTGGTCAATCACCAGGTACCGGTCCATAATCTCAGAATACTGGGATTGCAAGCTATTAAAGCCGCTCTTGTTGCAGCTTTCCGTTATCTGATTAACCGTTTCAGGTTGTAAGAAGGATAATTGATTTGCGTGGTGGGCCACAATGAGTGCCTGAAAGTCGAGCTTCAGATCGGGTAGTATGGCTTTAATTTCCTTCACCGTCTGGCTCATCACCGGTAAGTAAACAAAGGTGACGGGTTGTGACTGGACGGGCTCAGGATGATTGAAAAATGTTTTAATATGATATTGAAGATCATCCATTCCTGCTCCGGAACGTCCATTTACAGGAATCACAGGAACATTTAATGCCTGCTGTAGCTTGTCGGTATCATAGCTCATACCGGCTTGAGATGCCGCATCAACAAGATTGAGGGCCAACATAGCGGGAATACCCAAATCGCGAACCTGCGAGAGTAAAAGCAGGTGTTGCTCCAAACGGTTGGCGTCGGCTACAAAGAGAATGAGATCAGGAAAGTCGGGATTAGCTGTATTTGAGAGTACATCAAAAACGACATATTCATCGATGGAGGTAGGATACAAGCTGTAGGTTCCCGGAAAGTCGGTCAATTGAATTTCCCTTCCGTCTGACAGACGGAGAAGTCCACTCAGTTTTTCCACAGTGACACCGGGAAAATTGCCTGTCTTTTGGCGTAGACCTGTTAAATGGTTAAAGATTGAACTCTTTCCACTGTTTGGATTGCCAATGACCGCTATTCGTCCAGTTATATCTCGCATTCTACCCATATATTAACCGCTTCGGTCAGTCGAATTCCAAATTGCTGTGTACCCGATTCCAGATACAAGGTATGGCCAAAAGAGGCATTACGAGTAATACGAATAAACGCACCGGGCCTTATGCCCATAGCTAATAACCGGGTAGCAGCAGGATGCTCGTCCAATGATAAAATACGGACTACTTTTCCCGTGTCCATTTCCGAGAGCCTCTTTTTTTGAACCATATTACTTTAGTGCTCTAAAAAAGTTAAACCGGAGTTGCCTTTCAGGTTTTGTTTAGACCGCGCAGCTTGCAATGCAATGGCTAATTGATCAATTCGGGTCATCCTTGACGTATCCAGCCAGATGCTGTCAGGAGCAGGTTGTAATGGACTATCTGCCCTACTGCTGTCAAGCCTATCCCGGTCGATTAGATTTTGGCGCACCGTATCAATATCAGGTGTTTGGCCTTGATGGATGAGGTCAGTCATTCGGCGCTGCGTACGTATTTCAATTTCTGCCGTAACGAAGAGCTTAAGTTCTGCATTTGGAAAAACGACCGTACCAATGTCGCGGCCATCTAAAACCACGCAGCCGGTTTGTCCCAATTGTTGTTGCTGTCGCACCAGCCATGCGCGTATAGCGGGCACGGCAGCTATCGCACTGACATGTTGTGCAATTTCTAACGAACGAATTTCTGAATCAAGCAACTTTTCATTAAAAAAAATGCGAAAGTTGCTATTGGCGCATTCGTATCGGAATGGAAGAGATTCGAGGTGTTGCTTCCAATCTAAAGGCTGATGAACGTCGATATGCTGTTGCAAAACATACCAGGTGACTGCGCGGTACATTGCTCCGGTATCAATAAAGGTGTAGCCCAGTGTGACACTCAGGTCTTTTGCTAAGGTGCTTTTGCCACAACCGGCAAAACCATCAATGGCTATTATAATATCAGATGGAGAGCATTGGGCCAACACTGGAGTGCTTCAACCTTTTATGGATGAGGCCCCACAAGGTAGGGAATGGGATGATTTCTAACTGATCAATATGACCGTTGTACTTCAAAGGCAGGCTGAGTAGTCGCAGATAATATTTGTTATCTACCCGAATTTTACTGCCATCAAATCCTGATTTGGACACATAGCTCAAACATCGGATAAATTCGATGATTCGTTCATGGCGGACCGGATGCATTTGTTTACGGGTATATTGTTTTAATCTGTCCAGTATTTCATCGATGGCCTGGTCTTCATTTTGTTCCAACAGGAAGAGTACCTGCAGGATCAATGTCCAAATAGTATAAATACGTCGCTCCTTGGGAAAAAGGGCAACATCTTCCAGAAAGTGGCCAATGTGAAAATTTGAGTAAAGCTTTGACTGAAGCAGGCGACTGGAGTCGGGGGTAATCGATAACAAGTAATAAAGAGCTACTTTATATAGCTGCCACTTTTCTTTAACTGCGGCATCCAGTTTATTATATTGTTTAAAGCTGAGCACGAGTTGAAGGATTGCAAATGCATGGGTATAATTTTCATTCTTTACGGCTATTAGGTAATAAATATCTAAGTAGCTCAACCATTTATCGGAGCCAGGTTCCAATTCAGGAATTACTTTTTCTGCATGTTCACGAGCTGCGTGTAAGTCTCCGGTCTGCAGGAATACCTGGATGAGTAGGTAGCGGATACTAAACAAACTATCCTGTGAGAAATAGTCTGGATTTGCAGAAAACATACGTTCTGCCTGCTGACAAATTGAATGCACAATCTCAAAGCGGCCTTCTGCCATATATTGCCATGAGCCAACCAGGTAAGTAAGGTATTGAGTTCTCGGCGTAGGTTGACGTTCAGAAAGTTGGATAAAATGTTCTCGCCAATTATTCCAGATTGTGGCAGACACTGGTTCGGGTTCCAGATTCTGTTTGAGGCAAATGGTTTGAAACAACACTTCAGCTTCAATTTCGGCTTGCTCCATGGGAAGGTAGGTTTCCAGAAGCAGCCGCAAACGCTCATGTTCCTTCACATCCTGTATCGATGCGGCAAGTTCTAACAACAGTCTCACGGATTGGACTATAATACTGGTAAAATGATACTTAACCGCTGCACTGAGTAACTGACGGGCCAAGTAAGGGACGGATTGTTCAGCATCATATAACCTCAAGATGTTGACAAGTGCCCAATCTTTTTGACAATCTGCTAAGGCTTGTTCGTAGCGAGGCTTAATAGGCGAAGTGACATTAAGGAAAAAGACGGTATTGAGAAGACGTCTGCGAAACCGGGATTTAAGTTGACGGTACCGATCGTCAGCGGGGGAAGCGTTATAGAGCATTTTTGCGGCTTCCCTGTCGGTGCGCAATTTATCCGATGACAAGGCATCATAAAAAGCATTGAATTTGCTGTTCTTATTCTTAGTGGATTGGGCATCGAAGATTTCAATTTTTGAAACCCTCTTCAAGTTCGCTATTCGCGTCAGTTCGATTAGTAATTTCACAACAGGCTTTCTAAGGATGAAGATTGCCTGTCACATAAGACAAAAACCAGACCATTTTGCTTTTAGGCACTTAGAACGAGAAAGGTACCATCTCAACTGACGCCCTAAAAAAGAAAACCCCCGGAGAAGCCCGGGGGTTTTCTTCACCAAAAAGGTGCAACGATTTTAAACGTGGCTAATATTCATCTTCATTGAATAAAAAGTCATCTTTCCTGGGATAATCCGGCCAGATATCCTCAATGCTTTCGAAAAGCTCCCCTTCGTCTTCCATTTGTTGGAGGTTTTCGATGACCTCCAACGGCGCGCCGGAGCGAATGGCGAAGTCAATAAGCTCATCACGGGTAGCAGGCCATGGTGCTTCTTCTAGGTGACTTGCAAGTTCAAGAGTCCAATACATGCGTTTTATTTTTATGTTTTCAAGCACTTAATTCTGGTAAAATCGCGCAAATGTAACCAAAGTTTTGATTAATGTCAATGTTTATTCTTGCGCAAATGTCCGTCTTTAAATCAATTGATTATCAAAATATTAGGAAAACTTAAGGTGTGTCATTGCCTTATTAGTTTCGACCAACCCAACGATAACCGCAGTATACTTCAGGAAGTTCAATTTAGATAATGAGCATGGCATCGCCGTAAGAATAAAATCGGTATTTCTCCTTGATGGCTTGCTGGTAAGCATCCATGATCAATTCGTATCCTCCAAAGGCGCATACCATGATCAGCACGCTGGACTTTGGAATATGAAAATTGGTAACCATAGCGTTGGCAATATGAAAGTCAAAGGGAGGGAAAATGAACTTATTGGTCCATCCTTCGACCGCTTTCAGGTTCGCTTCCGCCGATACAGCCGATTCAAGTGCACGCATTGATGTTGTTCCTACTGCACAAACTTTACCGCCGCCTGTTTTGGATTTATTGACTTTGTCAACCGCATCCTTGCCGATTCGAAAGTATTCGGCATCCATCTTATGTTTAGAAAGATCCTCGACTTCGATGTTGCGGAAAGTACCCAGACCAACATGTAAAGTAACTTCTGCGAGTCCAACGCCTTTTAGCTCCAGGCGCTTCAGGAGCTCCTTGCTGAAGTGAAGCCCTGCGGTAGGCGCAGCAACTGCGCCTATTTCCGTTGCATATACAGTTTGATACCGTTCCTTGTCAATAGCCTCTGCCGGTCTACCAATATAACGGGGAAGGGGCGTATTACCAAGCTTGTACAAATTCTGTTGAAATTCTTCATTGGTGCCATCAAATGTAAATCGAATGGTACGGCCGCGACTGGTCGTATTGTCAACCACCTCGGCTGTCAGGACTTCGTTATCATGTTCATCATTAAAATAGAGCTTGTTGCCTACACGAATTTTTCGTGCCGGATCCACAAGCACATCCCACAAACGAGCTGTAGAATTTAATTCACGAAGGAGGAAGACTTCAATTTTAGCACCAGTTTTTTCCTTGCAGCCATATAATCGAGCCGGAAATACCTTGGTGTTGTTGTACACCATGACGTCATCATCCGAAAAATATTCCAGAAGGTCCTTGAATATCCGATGTTCAATTTTGCCTGTTTCCCGATGAACCACCATAAGGCGAGATTCATCCCTCTCCTTTGATGGATATTGGGCGATCATGTTATCAGGAAGGTCATAACTGAATTGCGATAGTTTTGTCCTCATGGTATCTGGTTTTTTTAAAATAGGCGCAAAATTACGCATTTTTTAGCTATTAATAGCAGAATATTTTATTGACCTGCTATTTTCCAGCGCCCCCCCTCTGAATAGAGGAGAGTCCGGCCGGGAACATGGCGATTAAAGGTCAACCGGTATCCGCCTTCGGTAAAATCCACTTTGACGTCTTCGTTCTCATAATCAGCAGCTCCTAAGCCTTTTCGAACAAACCAATTACCCCATTGATTGAAACTGACCGCGTAGTTCAGACTATCCACTCGATTGACATTGATGCCATCTAATGGATTGCGCATTACAAATGCAGCTATTTCAGTTAGGTTTCCCTTTTGTGGTTTTCCACCAACCCAGCGCAAGGCATCCTGAATACCTTCACCCGGGATGAAACCCCTAAACAGGTTTATCCCTTCATAATTGTCCGGCATTCCTAAAATATAAACATCTGATTTTCCTTCCCATTGATAATCGGCTAACAACGAGGCAAAAACTCGTTGTCCCTGTCGCCACCGATCAATATTTGCAGTAATAAGTTTTACTTGAACTACGATTAACAGGCCGACCATTGCCAGGGAGATACTGCGCGGCAACTGCCACAAGACCAGGACGAGTCCAATAAGAAAAAACGCTGAAGCCAGATATCCATACCGGTCATTTTCACTATAACCTTCCCAGGCAAAGTACAGCGTGAGCACAGGGCTTAATGCCAGAAAAAAAATGATAATGGCCCATGTAGCTGTGCGCGCTAAACGATCCATACGTGCACTAAGTAACATCATGCCTGCCAGAAGCAAAAATGCAATCCCCGCTGCTATGTACAATGTATTGGTATCCCTCAATGGCCAGTCACCGAGATAACCCTTCCATTCGTAGACCCAGTCTCTTGTGTAAAGCAGGTATTTTAAGAAATAATTGAGGGTATGACTGATCAATTCATCCAGACTGATTCGCATATGGACCTCCTCGCCATAATGCCCTATCCAGGTACCCAATCGGATACGGTTCCATATAAAATACAATGCCATCAACGCAGCTTGGGGTAAAAGAATGGCCCCTGCTGTTTGACGAAACGCGCTCCGCGTCCACCCTTCTTCCCGGGCCAACCAGGCTAGTGTACCCAACAAAATTAATGGGAATGCGAAAGCCAGTTCAAGGGAGAAAAGAGCGAGGACAAACAAGCCGTGAAAAATAATCCAATAGGCCGGCGAACGTCCCTTAGTACCACTTAAAAGTAACAAAAGCATTCCAAGAATACTACTCGTGTTCAACAGGTAATGAATGCACACCTTCCAAATGATCACTTCTACATGGTAGGGTTGGATAAGAAAAAGTACAGCTACGGCTATCGCAGGGAGAAAAGGAGCGATAAAGGGCGAGGCGCGTTCAATCAGTTGCCGTGTCAGATGAAAGAGCAGCCACGCATTCAAAGAGTGGAAAGCTGTAAAGAGAAAAAACCATGGAA
Organism: Chitinophagales bacterium; assembly: GCA_038328415.1. Classification (GTDB taxonomy): domain Bacteria; phylum Bacteroidota; class Bacteroidia; order Chitinophagales; family Saprospiraceae; genus JAGNXB01. Next base: position 9,984 of record JBBQMA010000041.1, read on the forward strand.
GTGTAGCGAGGCCAAACAGCTTGTACCAAAAAAACATGAACCCAAAAAGTACAGGTTGGTTGGATCGCCAGCCGAAGGAATTCCACCAGCCGCTATTGGCCTTTTCCTCGAACATTTCCAGATGGCCCGTAAAATCAGATGTAAATCCAGCTTCCCTTGCCGGCCAGTATAAAGCGACCGTAATACCAAAAAAGACCAGGCCTATTCCTAATCGTTCAATCCAGGGCTTCTGCGGCATGTGTTGTTATTTTCCAGTCATTGCCCAAGAGCACTTGGCCTTTTTTGGCTCCTTTTTTTACTATCCGGATACCCTGCCAGGCTAGTCCGCAATCATTGAGCAAATCACCGCCATCAAGAATTAGTGTTCCGCCAGGATGGATAGTCAGTCGGCTGTCCTCAGGGAATGAAGTACGGCAACGAATGGTAAGTTGGCCACCAGGCAGGATGTCGACATTGCCCTTCAGATCCACCTCCCCATCCCATGAGACGTTATCCGTTATTTGAATGTCACTGCCCGGCACGAGCAAGCACCAGTCGCGAAGCAGCAAATTGCGGACACT
>JBBQMA010000042.1:0-10410 GCA_038328415.1 Chitinophagales bacterium
CATGACCGATTTCGCTTCTGGCCTCTATCTCGTCCAAATTGTTGACGTGCAGGGCAGGGTGCTTGGGGTAGAGAAGCTGGTGGTGGAGTAGATACGTGCAAGGTGGCCGACATCTGAATAGGTTTCAAAGGTGTCAGGAACCTTTGTGAGATGGGTAGGTGCAAGGTGTCCGACACCGGCATTTCCATATCAATGAGATCCGATGATGACCTTTCAAGGATCCTGCCTTTAGAGAGTGATGGATTCTGTACCTTTGCGCCCTCAAACGCACTTATGGAACCCCGCAAACTGCACAATGCGCTGATCTCTGTCTACTATAAAGATGGATTGGAACCAATCATCCAAAAACTACATGATCTTGGGGTAACCCTCTTCTCAACAGGAGGCACTCAATCCTTTATTGAAGCACTTGGCATACCTGTAAAAAGTGTTGAGTCGCTCACCGATTATCCGGCTATTCTGGATGGAAGGGTAAAAACGTTGCATCCCAAAGTGTTTGGGGGAATACTCGCCCGTAGGGAGCCTGATCATCTTGCTCAACTCGAGCAGTATGCCATTCCTCCCATAGACCTGGTCATCGTCGACCTTTATCCTTTTGAAGAGACCGTTCGTGAAACGAACGATGAGGCAACAATTATTGAGAAAATAGATATCGGAGGTATTTCTCTGATCCGTGCAGCCGCTAAAAACTACAGGGATGTCGTCATTATTCCCTGCCGGGAGGCCTATAATTCCTTGTTGAGGCTGCTTGAAGAAAAACACGGTGAAACTTCTCTCGTGGATCGAATGGCATTTGCAACTCAAGCATTCCAGGTTACCTCGAGCTACGACACGGCTATAAGTCAATACTTTGGCAGTCGCTCTTCCAATAATTCTACATTCCAGACACAAGCCAAACCGGCGATGTTGCTGCGATATGGTGAGAATCCTCACCAAAAGGGTACTTTTTTTGGGCCACTGGACGAGATGTTCCAGAAATTGCATGGCAAGGAACTTTCCTACAATAACCTGGTCGATATCGAAGCCGCACTCACGCTAATCAGTGAATTCAAGGACGGTGATCCGGCCACTGTGGTCATCAAGCATACCAATGCCTGCGGGGTGGCCACACGGCCCACACTGATCAAAAGCTGGCATGCTGCGCTGGCAGGTGATCCTGTTTCAGCCTTTGGAGGCATCATTGCTATGAATCGCGAGGTCGATATGGAGACGGCTCATGCGGTGGATAGTATTTTTTACGAGGTGCTCTTGGCACCTGGATATACTCCAGAGGCGTTAACCAAACTGACGGCAAAGAAAAATCGGATCCTGTTGACATTTGCCACCTTCTTTCAGCCTAAAAATCAGTTTCGCAGCCTCCTCAATGGCGTGCTTGAACAAGACTACGACAGCCAAAGTGAAACGACCGACGCCATCAAAGTAGTCACTGAACGGACACCAACTCCACTAGAATTGGATGACCTTCTTTTTGCCAATATCTGCGCCAAACATCTTAAGTCCAACACCATTGCACTGGTGCTTGACCGACAATTGATCGGTATGGGTTGCGGCCAGACATCACGGGTTGATGCGCTGAAACAGGCCATCGCCAAGGCCCAGGCATTTGGATTCGATTTAAACGGAGCGGTTATGGCTTCGGATGCCTTTTTCCCGTTCCCGGATTGTGTGGAGATCGCAGACAGTGCCGGCATTCGAGCTGTCATCCATCCCGGTGGTAGCATCAAGGATCAGGACAGCATCGACTATTGTAATGCCCATGATATGGCGATGGTGCACACCGGAAACCGCCATTTCAAACACTGATGCAGCTCGTACTGGATATAGGTAACACGCGGGTAAAAGTGGCTCTCTATGAAGGGGTAGTGCAACAATTGTACGCCGTCACGGAAGCCTTCTCAATGGAATGGCTTGATCAACAATTAAGAGGCAATGCTGTAAAAAAAGGCATCCTAAGCGCCACCGGAGAAATTCCAGAATGGCTACCTGCGTTTTTAACGCGTCATATGAAGTGGTATGAATTAAGTCATGAAACACCACTACCATTTATCAATGGCTATCAGTCCCCCGATACCCTGGGCAGGGACCGCGTCGCCGGATTGGCAGGGGCGCTGGCGCTCGGGTATAAACCGCCTTTGCTGGTTATAGATGCAGGTACGTGCATAACCATTGATCTGTTGGATGGGCAAAAATTATTTGTTGGAGGTAGTATTTCACCGGGCATGCAGATGCGGTTGGAGGCTATGCATACCTTTACCCATCGTTTGCCGTTGATAGCAATGGATGAAGATGCCGTTTTGCCTGGTACAGATACCCGTAGCGCGCTGACTGCCGGAGCCCAAATGGGTGCGGTTTGTGAAATTGAGGGTCAAATAGCGCGTTATAAGGACCTTTATCCTAAACTTAACGTTGTCCTAACAGGCGGCGACATGGATTTCTTGGTTAGACGGTTAAAATCTGCCATATTTGCGCACGCTGATTTAGTTTTAGCGGGCTTGAACTATATATTGAACCACCAATCGGATGCAGGGTAAATTCACAGTGACCCTTTTAGTAGGGATTTTTTGTCAGATCACACTCCTGGCGCAACCTAAAGACAATTCACCCATAACCAGGTATGGTTTGGGAGATATCTACCGGGGTGATTTTAATCAAACCGGATCGACGGGCGGGCTTTTTGGTGCCTGGGTGGATCCATACAGAGTGAATCCGGTGAATCCAGCTAGTTTGCCGTACCTCCAATCGACCTCACTTGAGTTTGGTTTTTTCTCCCGATACAATGCTTACCGTCGCAATGACTCGGAGGAAGGGGTCTGGTCGGGGAATCTGGATTATATATCGCTGGCATTTCCTTTGAAATCGAGGATCAATGAAGCATTGGAACCCTCCACATCGCCTTGGGATTTTTCAATGGGAGTGCAGGTTGCACCGTTCAGCCAGGTTGGGTATGATGTTGAATTTACCCAGTACATTCAGGATGTAGATACCGTTGAGAATATCTTCACAGGACAAGGCGGATTGTCACAAGCATCCTGGTCGGGAGGTGGCAAGTATAAAAATTTGTCCTTTGGTATTCAGACCGGTTATGTTTTTGGGCGGATCACAAATAACAGTCAATTAGATTTGTTGGGACAAGATGCCGCCTATTCAACCCGAAATTTTAATTCATTTAATCTGCGCGCCTTCACATGGCTGGCAGGGTTAATGTATCGTGTACCTCTTGATCCTGAACGTAAGGATGTCGTTGGTGCTGCCAGGCAAAGGAGGTGGATCAATTTTGGCGCCTATGGCGGGAGTCCTACAAACTATAGTACGCGAACGGTCGAATTGATCGAACGTGTTAATCTGGCCTATTCCAGCGGTGGTTCAGTCGCAAGGGATACATTGGTTTATAATGAAGACGCATCAGATATAGGAACGCTGCCCGGGCGTTTTGGCATCGGCGTGACGCTGCAAAAAGGTGATATTTATCAGGTAGGCATCAATGCAGAAGTCAGAAGTTGGGAAGGGTTTAACCTAGTCAATAAACAAGAAGTCGGGCTTTCCTTTCGCAACGCATTCCGTCTGAGTGTCGGTGGCGAATGGACACCGGATGCCGGTTCATTTAAACAGTACCTTCGTAGGATAAGATATCGTGCTGGCATGTTCTTTGAACAGGATCCCCGCGTCATCAACGGTAAAAACATGGATGGGGTAGGGCTTCAGCTAGGCTTTGGTTTTCCGGTTCTTTTGCCTCGCCAACAAGTTTCTTTTTTAGAATTCGCTGTGGAGGCAGGACGTCGTGGCGACCTTACTGTTCAGCAGGATAATTATATCCGTTTGAGGTTGGCTGCAACTTTGAACGACAATTCGTGGTTTTTTAAGAGAAAGTACAATTAACCAAACCCCCTTTTACTATGCGCTCTCTTGTCATTGCCCTTATTTCATTGGGTCTTTCGACGTTTGCCCAAGCTCAGTGTGAAACCTGGAACAACAAGCCAAATATGGATGATTTGGTGCAGGACCACGTCGTGTATAAAGGATTTTTGAAGGACGAAAAATACAATGATGCTTTTCCATATTGGGAAAAAGTATTTAAAGCAGCACCATATGCTGATGGCCGTCGTACAGATCAATTTTATGATGGCCAACAATTATATATCCGAAAATTTGCAGCGGCCACTAATGAAGCAGAAAAGGACAATTATAGGAAGCAGGCACTTGCCCTATTTGACCAGGAGGCCTCATGTACAGGTATCTCAGGTCCGGTAATGGGACGCAAAGGGTATTATATGTTCTATAATCTGGCGTCGCCTTATCCTGAAACGTACAAGGCACTCAAACAAGCAGTGGATGCTGGCGGGAATGCTATAGAATATATAGTTTTGGTGCCAATGGCATATGTTTTAGTGGATCAATTCACAAACAAGCGGGTCACCGTTGAGGAGGCCAGAGATGTCTTTTCAAAGCTGATCAGCACTACAGATGCCCAAATAGCTGCAGGTGTTGCCTATGCTGCTCAATACCAACAGGCTAAGGATGCCATGATGCCAACGCTGGAACAAATTGAAGGGAAGATTTTTGACTGCGAATGGTTTAAATCCAGATTGGAGCCTATCTATCGCGCTAATCAGGAGGATGGTGAAAAGATCAAGGAGATTTATGTGAAGTTGGCCAACCAGAATTGTTCGGAATCCGATCCCCTTCTTCTCGAATTAAAAGCTAAATATGAGATTTATGCTGCAGAAGTGAACTCAAAGCTTCTGGCTGAATTTCATCAAAAGAATCCGGCAGCCCATGCCGCTTCACTTTATGAAAATGGTAAATATTCCGACGCCCTTTCGAAATATAAAGACGCTCTGGAAATAGAAACAGAAAATGATAAAAAGGCAGATTATTATTATGGCATGGCATCCATTGAATTTCGTCAAATGGAGCATTATGCCACCGCTCGTGACTATGCCCGAAAAGCATTAAAGTTGCGTCCCAACTGGGGGCTTCCCTTACTCTTGATAGGTGATATGTATGCCCGTTCTTATAGGGCTTGTGGCAACACAGATTTTGAGCAGCGTTGTGTCATTCTTGCCGCCATTGAGAAATATCAGGAGGCAAAATCGCTAGATCCGTCTATTGCTTCACAGGCCAATGAACGTATTTCACGTTATCTGTCAGCACGCCCTTCCTATGAAGATGGCCACATGCTTGGGAAGGCGGAAGGTCAGGGGTTTGCGATAGGGTGTTGGATCGGTGAAACAGTCACGTTGCGTTTCAATAAATAACCCCCTTCGTCGAACTAAAATTAGGAGGGGCCAATATTATTCTTGGATTTTAGCGCCAAAAGCCAAATCACCCGCATCACCTAAGCCAGGGACGATAAACGCTTTCGCTGTGAGCTCTTCATCCAATGCACCTACCCAGATGACGGCTTCCGGAAGCATTCGCCGCACATATTCCAAGCCCTCTTGTGAGGCAATAATACCTGCAATATGTATTTGTGCCGGTTTGCCATAGGCAAGCATGCCCTCAATTGACTTCACTACTGAACTTCCGGTAGCAATCATTGGGTCAGCAAGAACAAGGGTTTTGCCTTCCAGTGACGGACATGAAATATATTCGACCTTTATATCGAATGTACCATCCTTATGATGTTTTCGGTAGGCACTAACAAATGCATTACCTGCCTTGTCAAACATCCGTAACATGCCCTGATGGTAAGGCAATCCGGCACGAAGTATGCATCCAAGTACAATTTCAGTTGCAAGGTCGGAGGCTTCCGCAATACCTAAAGGGGTTTCTACTTCCTTGATGTTATAGTCAAGTGTCTTACTGATTTCATAGGCCATCAATTCGCCAACCCGTTCCAGATTGGTACGAAAGCGCAAAGGATCTGATTGTTGGTGGACGCACCGAAGTTCACCAATAATGCTGTTCATAATGCTTGATTGCTTGGAGAAGATATGGATCATAGTGGCCTGTGCTTCAAGTTTGACGCAAGATAGGCTAAATGGCAGGCTTGACCAAGGACAGAAATGGGTGGTCGTATTGATTTACATCATAGGTTTTTCGGTACTACATCATCCCATCCACGCCATTGTTTATCAACACAAGCCACAGCATTGTTATGCCAGAGTGTTACAAACGTCCCTCCTGTAGGTTTCATTTCCAGGTAAAGTTGTTTTATATGGTCCTTTGCCTGCTCTGGATTTAATTTTAAATATTGGTTTAGTGTAACATCCATCACGTGAAAGGGCTGGATGGTCAACGTCGTTTTTTCTTCCTTTTCCAGATCGTACCAGGGAAAAGCATAGGCAGTGCCGGCTCTGAATCCGGGCGCATCGGCATAGCCCATGGACCAGTCCTCTTCTATACCTTCACCAAGCAGATTGCGGTAGGTGTCCGGCAAGTGCATCCGGAGATAGTGTTGCCTTGAACGGCGTGGCATCATGCCTGTAATGTGCTGATAGCGCCGGATCTCTTCAGCTAGTTTACTAGGTTCTACCGAACTGTAATAGGAAGGATGGATACCGGCAAGGTCGTTTTGGGACCATCGGCGGATCAATGCCTGGTAGGCTGGTTCCTCCCAGTTATGATTTCGGTCATGGACAGTGGCATCTCCAAGAGGGAAAAAGAGGAGGGCTTTCTGGATAGCCCAGTTTTCATAATGATCATAGGGATCCTTGTTGCCTGCAAATAGCACACCGGCACCCTGTTTGAATACGCCAAAACCTTGTCTGGCCAGATCACTTCCGAGCGTTCGTATTTGAAGATGTATGGGTTTGAATCGGTATCGCCACGCAAAATCAATATCATAGGTAGGTTGCCAGAAACAGAGTGCTGTAGGTATTTTGATCGCAGGATAATGAGCCATAATTGCTTCCTGGAATCTACCTATCCATCGGTCAACAACCGGGATATGAAGGAATCCGGATCGGTATGAAAGGCTGGCTGAACCAGGGAACCGGCCATGGATATCTCGGGCCGGATCGCCATATTCTTCTACACGGCAAATCATCCAAAATATGGCGGAGGGAAGGTCAAAATCGAGGAAGGTATTTGACTTGACTGGAAATAGTAGGCTTAAACCTGAATTGACCTGAACTTCAGGGACATATCCGATGTTTAGCTCATGGATTGGGCGGGATGACATCGGCAGCCAAAAGCCAGAATTTGGTTGCGTTGTACCATACCATATTTTGGGGCCGGTCCAGGTGTTGTACGTTTCCTGATTTGAAGTGAATGTATAACTTTTGGCCCAGCGATCCTTGAAAATCCAGTCTAGGATATACCTTAACCTGGGATGATCGACAGTACTAAAACACAGGAAATCGGGCATGACAGATAAATTATTACTCAAAGTTGACTTGGAATGGGAAATATCTCTAATTTTATTCATTCGATGAGATATCCTTTGCAGATAAACTACAGCCGGCACATCATTGGGGTGGTGCTTTTAATGCTTGCAGTGCTCATTTCAGGGCAAGCCCAGGTGACCATTCAGCCAAGGCCAATAGAACCTGCGGAATTAGGCATACTGTATAATACCGAGCAGGTAATGACTTTCAAGGCATATCCCCGGGGTCTGGCGTTGGGAATGTATAAGGCCGAGATTAAAACTTATTACAAAACAACCTTTTATTCTGTCGAGGTTGGGTATGTCAAACATCATAAAGAGGTACGGCAATCGAATGAACTCGCCGCTCTATTCCGTGGCGAAGAGAACCCAAGGCCTTATATCTACGGCAAACAAAACAGTCTTTATACGATCCGGGGAGGATACGGCATAAAACGTTACTACTCTGAAAAAGCTCGTCGAAAAGGCCTTTCAGTTGGGGTTATATACCAAGGCGGGGTGACCATTGGGATGCTTAAACCCAATTATCTGAAGCTCATCAAGCGGCTGGAGAATAATTCATATGCCATCGTTTCTGAAAAATATTCTGAAGAAAACAGAGATCTGTTTCTGGATCCCTTCAGTATTTATGGGGGTACATCGTTTACCAAAGGATTGGGCGAAGTGAAATTTATCCCCGGCGTGCATGGTATGGCCGGTGTCCATTTTGCCTTTGGTGCCTTTGAGGAATATGTGATGGCGTTGGATGCGGGCATAATGGTTGATGTTTTTCCCCGGCAGGTACCGATCATGGTGGAGGATAATAAACCCTACTTTATCAATCTGTTTCTAAATTTGCACATCGGGAAAAGAAAATAACACATGTTGGAATTGCCTATTGTTGAGCCTCGCCGAAAAAAACCGGACTGGTTGCGTGTCAAGTTACCTACGGGGGAGAGTTATAAGATGGTTCGTGAAATCGTGGATGACCACAAGTTGCACACGATTTGTCAGAGTGGCAACTGCCCGAATATGGGTGAGTGTTGGGGTGCAGGTACGGCGACGTTTATGATCATGGGAAATACATGCACACGGTCCTGTTCCTTCTGTGCTGTAAAAACAGGTCGCCCCAATGAATATGATGAAGACGAGCCACGGCGCGTGGCAGAGGCCATCCGGCTAATGGGGGTCAAACATGCAGTGATTACGAGCGTAAACCGGGATGAGCTAAAAGACAGAGGTGCGGAGATCTGGTATCAGACAGTGCGGCAGGTGAAAGAAGCATCACCAACGACGACCATCGAAACATTGATTCCGGATGTTAAGGCCACTTGGTCTGCGTTGGACCGTATGATTAGTGCAGGACAAGAAGTGGTCAGTCATAACATGGAGACCGTGCGACGATTGTACCGCTTGGTGCGCCCCCAGGCAAAATATGATCGGAGTCTGGAGCAAATACAGCGGACAAAGGATTATGGCAAGCGGACCAAGTCGGGGATTATGGTTGGGCTCGGTGAGACACCAGAGGAAGTCCATGCCATAATGGATGACCTGGTCGCCCACGGCTGTGAAATCCTGACGATTGGGCAGTACCTGCAGCCCACCAAAATGCATCTGGAAGTCGCTGAATTTATACACCCCGATCAGTTTGCTGCATATAAGGAGATCGGTATGGCAAAGGGGTTTCTGTATGTAGAAAGCGGGCCGCTGGTGCGTTCGAGTTACCATGCGGAGCGGCATTTGTTGTAGGGAAGTAGATCCTGAAGTATAGTGCTCAAGAGCTGACCTGCAATGCAGAGAACCGGGTGCCGAAATAGGTTAAGTGCAAGCAATAAATACTAAGAGTAACGGATTTAGCGAACAATTGCTTTGAGACCCTATTTAACAAAGGAGATAACATTGGTATTGAGACTAAACATCTTGTTTTGGTTCAGAATCAATAATCGAAAATCGATAAATAATTGAATGATCAAGGCTAAATTCATCATTGTAAATCAAGCGTAAATGAAAACGATCATTATTATTCTTTCCATAGGACTTGTCCTAACGATGATGGGTATATTGGCTAAACTGGAAGGGTGGCTATTTTTTGATCGTCTACTGGTAATCGGAATTGCGTTTGGGGTCTTAGGATTAGTCCTCGCCATTTGGAATGCAATTATAGTGAAGAAACTGGAAGCCTTTTAAAGTCAATTCGGTAAAGACATGAGGATTGAGTCTTATCCTGACCAAGGAGGCCTACCAGCCCAAAGCATCGATCAGCTTGGTATAAATAGCTTTATTTTTATAAATGCCTGCAAAGCGAATTGCGCCAGGGCCATAAGCAATAATAAGGATTACAGCGTGAAATGTGACAGGACGGTGAAGTTGTTAAATGATTCAAGGGGAGCGTTAAATTAGAAATTTCGGCTTTGTGATTCTCATTTGCGTTCATAGCATAGCCCCCTGCTTCGTTAGTGTTGGGTTAGACCAGAATTTAATATTTAAGCCAGCTCTTCCGAAATGTTAAATATTTGTTAAAGTTTTCCTTATCTTATCTTATATAACTTTATGACACACAAGTGTTTTGTGTACGGGATTACCGGAAACCCAATTAAAAAGTAGGGATCAAAAGTTTTTGTCATGAAGCCGATTTATTTTAAAGTAGTAATTGTGTTATTTTTCACTACTGTCCAAAATATTTAGAATGCAGAATAATCTCGACTGATAATCAATGTTTTGTATTGCAAAAAAGCTTAATAACGAAAACTATCCCTCTTTTAACATTAGGATTAAAAGCACATTAGAACAAATAATCAATTTCTTAATTAAAACCGTTCTCGAACAGCTCGCCCCCAGCACATAGCTGATTCGCCTTCGCCAAGGCTTCGGCGAACAATGCCCGCAGGGGGCACCTTTTTATGTGGGAGCTCACATACCCCGTAGGGGCGAATGTCCTGCGGACATTCGGTGAGCGAACCGAGCGCTCCCGCGCGAGGCTTAGATGAGGCCATTAGGCTGAATGCTAAAATTCCAACCCCGTCCACCCGCATAAAACAAGTATGAGCTCGCATACCCCGTAGGGGCGAATGTCCGGTGGACATTCGGTGAGCGAACCGAGCGCT
>JBBQMA010000043.1:0-10306 GCA_038328415.1 Chitinophagales bacterium
CGTCCAAAGTGGCAATGCCGGTCTTGCCAGGTGAGAAACCTGAGAAGATATAATTCGCTTGCGACCGTGATGAAAGGAAGTTCCCAGGTCAAGATTTACATTTTTCTGCCCATACCAACTTAATTCGACAAGGTCCCCATCCTGTTTTAGCTGGTCAATGCCAAATTGCAAGCCAACTTCAGATGCACTAGTATTAAACACCAAGTCGTAGGAACCATTATCGTTAGGTTTAGGATCAATGACTTTCACGCCCATCTTCTGTGCCCACGCTTTTCTATCCTGATTGATTTCGAGTACTTCCAATGTAACTCCTGCCATTGATTGAAGCAAATAGGACAATAAAGAACCAATTAGCCCATAACCTATAATCAATATGCGCTGGCCTATGATTGGACGGGCATCCCACATTGCATTTACTACTGTTTCTAAGTTACTGGCTAAAACGGCTCGATCAAGAGGTACTTCCGAAGGAATAACCGTCAAATCTGAAGACTGAATGACGCAATGGGACTGGTGAGGATGGAGACAATGGACCCGTAAACCCAACCATTCTTTAGGACCATCAATAACTACACCACTCAGCGAGTAACCATAGGTCAGAGGGAACGCAAATGAACCCTGCATGTAGGGAACGTGCATATGATCATATAAGCTTTCAGGAACGCCTCCTTTGACAACAAGCCTTTCTGTACCAATACTTACCATGGAGAAGCAGGACTTGACCATGCATTCCTGACCAACTGGTTTTGTTAGTTGTAGATCTTTTAATACTGATTGAGTAGGGCTCAGATGCCACAGTGCCTTTCCATCCATGTGGTATTACTTCATATTGAGCATATGGCCCATTAATTCTTGTTTCGTACGCAGGTATTTTTCATTGTCATGATCTGGAATGATAATTAAAGGAACCCGCTCCACGACCTTGATGCCGGAATTATTAAAGGCATTCATTTTGACAGGATTATTGGTCATCAACATTAATTGGCTGATACCAAGGTCTCGCAGTATAAAAATGGCTTCTTCATAAGACCTTTCATCGGCCTCGAATCCCAGATGAAGGTTGGCATCGATCGTATCCATGCCCTGATCCTGCAAACTATAAGCCTTAAGTTTATTAATAATGCCAATACCGCGACCTTCCTGCCTTAAATAGATGACTACACCGCCTTGTAATGCTGCTATTTCCATGGCTTTATCAAGTTGGGCACCACAATCACACCTTTTGGAACCCCAAATATCGCCAGTCACACATTCAGAGTGAATACGCACAAAAACAGATCCCTTTGAACTATATGATTCATGTACCATGGCATAGTGCGGCATACGCTCATCCGTAATATTAGCGTATGCTACCATCTTGAAATTCCCCCATTTTGTTGGGATCATTACTTCAGCCTCTCTTTTCATTGAACAAATGTGGTAAAAAATTAAAATACTGATGTATGTTTCGGCATGAAACATAACAGCCACCGCACCTGGTTAAAGGCATATTACGATAAAAACACGATATTCTTCAATAAGTTCGGCAAAGCAGGCCGTACACATAATATACATGCCAGCATATGGCATGAAGGGATTGCCGATCCATTTTCTGCATCACATTATTCCAACCAACTCATACTTGAAACTATTATTTCCACAAGAAAAGATAATGCTACCATTTTGGATCTCGGATGTGGCATTGGGGGATCATTAATATACCTTAGCGAGCGGTTGAATAGCAATTTTACCTTAGCCGGAATCACCTTGAGTAGTTATCAGGCCCAAAATGCTCTTTCCCACATTAGATCTGAAATAGCAAGCCGCATAGCGATACAACAGGGTGACTTTCATGAATTACCTGAATTCTGGCAAACTCACTTTGATGTGGTCTATGCCATTGAGTCCTTTGTTCATAGTGATGACCCAACTCATTTTATAAAAGAAGCCTCCCGGGTGCTTAGGCCTGGTGGCCTTCTCCTACTCATTGATACCTTTCCCCAATCTCATAAAAGCAGTCAAAAAGTAGATGGCTATATAAAAGACTATCAAACCCAGTGGGGTGCTGGGAATACCCTCACCCCGGAAGAATTATTCAAAATAGCCTCGGAATATGGATTACAGCCGGCACATAATGAAGATCTTACAAAATATATTGCCACCAATCGCCGACGAGATTATTGGATAGGTTTACTGAATAAATTGTTCCGTCCATTGTTGCGCTCCCATATATATCTGCAGTCCTTACGTGGGGGGCATGCTGTTCAGATGGGGTTTCGACAGGGTTGGCTGAGTTACAGGTTTCTTAAGTTTATAAAAGTTGAAGGATGAATTGGAAAACAAGGATAGGCATATTCAAATCCCGACTAATTTATGATTGGAAGCCTGGGAATAAAAAGTCAATGCGAAAATTTTATTCGCAGTTCATTCAGAAAGGAGATCTCTGTTTTGACCTGGGTGCACATCTCGGCAATCGCACTGCAATTTGGCGAATAATAAATGCTCGAGTGATTGCCGTTGAACCAAATCCCATTTTTTACAAAATTCTTCAAAACAAATTTGGGTCAGATGAGCAGGTCACATTGCATCCCTGGGCAATAGGTGCAACCCTAAGTTCAGGTATTCTTTTTATAAATTCAACTTCCCCTGCCATAAGCACGTTGAGGGATACTCACTGGCGTGAAATGATGTCCGGCCTTTCAACTGTCTCACTAAAATGGGATAAACAAGTTCCTGTTGAAATCAGGACACTTGATGATTTGATAAATATGCACGGTGTTCCCGCTTATTGCAAAATTGATGTGGAAGGATTTGAACTCATGGTTTTATCGGGTCTCCATTCAGCCATACCGCATTTATCCTTTGAATTTATTAACCCTGGGTTAGAAGCTGTAACCGAATGCCTGGCATTGCTTAATAACTTAGGTAAGTATACATATAACTTTTCTTTGCGAGAACAACATCACTTTGAGTTCCCAGCTTATCTTGATTCAGGCACTCTTTTAGAGGCTTTAGAACAATTGGGTCGAAAAGTCATTTCTGGTGACATTTATGCCAAAAGAACATGAAACCAATAAACCTCTGGCTACTATTTAATGCTCTTGTGGCTATATTGGGATCCATCCTGGTTTTAAGTACATCTTGGAATATGGTCTTGTCTCTGATTTGGTTATTTCACATTATTCTATTTACCCTTCTATTTAGAAACTATTGGATCACCCATATTGCACAGGCTTGGCCAAACGCAGTAACATTTTTACGATTAACATTAATGCTATTGATTGTTGCTCGTTTCGAAAACATCGACAGATATTTGTTTTGCATGTTAGCGTGGATAGCGGCTTTACTTGATATCCTGGACGGGTATCTCGCGAGAAAACTAAATGGCCAAACCTTATTTGGCGCTGTGTTTGATGAGGAGGCTGATGCCTATTATATCCTCTTTTTAAGTTTGCTTGCATTCCAGAATGGGATTTTACCATGGTGGATATTGCTCTCCGGAATTCCCCGCTATGTTGTCTTGATACTTAGGCTATATCATCAATCAAACCAACTACCTCCGGCTAAAGTCCCTGGTGCTCGATGGATTGCAGGCACTGCATTCACCCTGTTTCCCCTACTATTTGTAATGCCTGGGTTCCTCAATATTTCAATAGGTATATTGATCACTTCAGGACTCCTTTATTCTTTCCTTTTTGAAAGCTACTTGTATGTCAAAAATCTGTCTTATCTACACTACATTCGAAAATGAGGAGCAGGCCAGGCCGTTGATTCGCGCATTTTTAGAGAATGGACTGGCAGGTTGCGCCAATCTGTATCAAATGGAGAGTCAATATTTTTGGAAGGAAGCTTTATGCAAACAAGCAGAGGTGCTGGTTATTTTCAAGACAATTCCTAAAAATGAGATAGCATTAAGGAAAGCACTAGAGGAGATGCATCCCTATGAAGTTCCATGTGTTTTGAGCTGGCAAGTGGATGCTAATTCAGCATACAGCGATTGGATCTCAGGAAACCACCAAATTAAAGATCAGGCATCTACCTGATGGCGGGCAAGCAGCCAGGCTTTTAGAAAGCCATCAAGATCACCAGCTAATACAGCGTCCGTATTATTGTTTGTATATCCGGTCCTGTGGTCTTTTACCCGGCGGTCATCCAGAACGTAGGAGCGTATCTGAGAACCCCATTCGTTTTTCATTTTACCGGACTCGACCTTTTCCTTTTCAGCCAATTTGCGCTCAACCTCTTTTTCGTAAAGGCGAGACTTCAGCATGATCAGGGCTTTATCCCGGTTCATATGTTGTGATCTCTCTTGCTGGCATTCTACAACAATTCCACTAGGTAGATGCCTTACCCTGACAGCGGACTCTGTTTTATTGACATGTTGACCGCCGGCGCCACTGGACCTAAATGTGTCCCATTCTAAATCAGCAGGATTAACGTCTACCTCAATACTATCATCAACGAGAGGATGAACAAAGACGGAAGAAAAGGAAGTCATCCGTTTGCCTTGCGCATTAAATGGACTGACTCGCACTAGTCGGTGGACCCCATTTTCACCCTTGAGCATCCCGTAACAATATTCACCCTTAATTTCTAGCTCAACAGATTTTACACCTGCGACATCCCCATTCTGAATATTAAGCTCCGTAACTTTAAATCCGCTTTTTTCGGCCCACATGATATACATGCGCATAAGCATTGCCGTCCAGTCACAACTCTCCGTTCCTCCGGCTCCGGCATTAATTTCAAGAATACAACCCAAAGCATCTTCAGGTTGGTCCATAGCAATACGGAATTCCACCTCATCAAGCTGAAAAAGTGCTTGTTGGTAGGCTCTTTCCACTTCTTCTTCGGAAGACTCTCCTGCTTTAAAAAAGTCCAGTAATACTTCCGCATCTTCTACAAAAACAGCGATAGCAACATAATCCTGGACCCACTTTTTATGGGTTCTAAGTTCTTTGAGTATAGCTTCTGCTTGCTCAGGATCACTCCAAAAGGAAGGATCAAGCGTACGTTGCTCTTTATCCTCAATGATTAATTTGCGTCGATCGACGTCAAAGATACCTCCCTATAGACCCTAGACGGTCTTTTAAATCCTGTAACTGTTCTGCAGTCATAAGAGATTATGGTTTTACCAGTATAATCTGATCAATTACTTCTGGATGCCCAGAAATTCAACATAGAATATTAGCTCTGCATTAGCAGGAATGACAGGAGGACTTCCTTGTGCCCCATAACCTAGTGCAGCTGGAATGAAGAAAATTGCCGTTCCCCCCTCTTTCATCAAAACCAGTCCCTCATCCCATCCTGGAATCACTTGACCCATACCTACCTGAAACGAAAATGGCTCACCACGCTGGTATGAATTGTCAAACATATTACCGTCTGTTAGTGCACCAAAATAGTTGACCTCAATCTTATCACCAGATTTAGGTTGTTGGCCTGTGCCTTCTGTCAGGATTTTGTACTTAAGACCACTGGCTGTCTTGGTCAATTCACTATCTAGCTGGCCTGAAGTATATTTTTGGGCAGCTTCGGCAACAATTGTTGCAACCATTCCTTCTTTCGCTTTGCCTTCTTCGGTTGCTTTTTCCATGTCTACTTTAGACAGTACAATTTCTTTAAATACCAAATCAAAAATGATGGTATCAGTTTTCTTGAAATCGGGGAGATCCGGAAGATTTTCACCATACAAGAGCACACTTGCAGAATCACCAGCAGAGAGAAGGAACATCAGTTCATAATCCGGTGGTGGTGGAGTACCTACTTCTTCTTTTGGAGGAAGGACTAGTGTTTGCTCCTGCATGGGCATTAAAACAGAATCCTGGTTTAAACGTATTCTACGGCTGTATGTGATCTTATCCCCTACCTGCGGAGATTCACCAGGTTCATCTACATAAAATCCATAAGGGTACCCACTTTCCGTTTTACCGGTTATTTCTAATTCCTTATTGGATGCACATGATGCAAGGGTCAGCAAGGCGACCGTACTAAGGAGAGATAGTTGCTTCAGCATGGAGCGTTATAATTTTTTTATGAAGGAGTTTTGCTAAACGGGGGCAAAGATGATTTAATTTTTCGAATTTGCTCTGTTATTAACACATAAAGCCCAAGAGTATGGGAAATGTTTAGTACAAATGGGAACATTTCGCCATTTGTTATGTCTGATTTGTCAGAAAACCAATTAAAAGAGGCTCATATCAAAATCTACAAGCGCCAATCCCGATGAAACGATTTCAGAGTTCAGTCTAAAATTTTAATAAGTTCTACATAGAAAACCAAAGTAGCATTTGCCGGTATCCGTGGCGGAGCTCCTCGCTCACCATAGCCAAGATTTGGCGGAAGGAATAGAGTGGCACTTCCCCCTTCCTTAAGGAAAGCGACTCCTTCGTCCCAGCCAGCAATTACTTGCCCCTGTCCAAGTGTGAACACAAATGGTTCGCCACGCTTGTAAGAATTATCGAAGCTAACGCCATCAAGCAATGCTCCATAATAGTTAACTTCAACTTTATCACCAACCTTGGGTTGTCGACCAGTACCCTCCGTATTATTCACATATTGTAAGCCGGTAGGCGTTGTGGCAATCACATTATTCAACAATCCTTTGGTAAAAGCTTGTGCAGCCTGAGTCACCCGTTCAGCTACTTCTTCTTCTTTGTTTACGGTGAGGGAACGCTCCGCTTTTGTTTCAACAATTTCTTTCAGCTTTAAATCATAGATGATCGTATCCTTCGGACCTCTGCTAACATTGGGGATAGCGGCCAATCGCTCTCCAAAAACATAAACGCTGGCAGAATCACCGGGCGATAAGATGAGCAACATTTCAAAATCAGCAGGCAGCGGATCGGGAAGCTGGACCTTTTCAGGAAGCACTATTCGTTGTTCAGCAAACGGAGATAGAATACTGTCACCTCCCAAGCGGATTGTACGACTAAACAATACACGATCTCCAATTTGTGGTGAATCACCAGGTTCGTCATGGTGAATAATATAGGAGTAACCTGTTGGAGTGGTACCGGTGAAGGACAATTCACTTTTGCAAGATCCGAGGGAAACTATTGCTAAAACACTCGAAAAGAACACTAAGGACTTCATAATACAATGATTAAATGGTGGAGGTGCCGTTGAAGAAGGACAAATCTAAGACATTGTTATTCAAATCAATGCGTAAGTGATAACTTATGATTGGTCACTTTATTGAGTTCAATATAAAATACTAGATCTGTGTTTTCGGGTATATAAGGAGGCGCTCCGGCAGGACCATAAGCCAAGGCATATGGAATAATGAACGTTGCTACGGCACCTTCCTTGAGATATGTTAATCCCTCATCAAGCCCAGGTAGTACCGTACCCTGACCCAGATTGAACGTTAAGGGTTTTCCATGCTGGAATGAATTGTCAAAAGTCTTCCCATCCATAAAGGCACCATAATAATCCATGGTAATAATATTTCCCGTTAAGGGACTTCCACCTTTTCCTTCTTGGTGGACGACATATTTTAAGCCACTTTTTGTGGTAATAAGCTTCTCCCCAAGGGTACCTTCATTAAAGCTTTTAAGCGTGGATTGCACCAGGTCGGTAATCTCGACTTCTTTCTTTTGCATGAACTGAAGCTTCTCCCTGTCATAGACGATTTCCACAAAACCAATTTCATAAATCAATGTATCATTAGCCCCAATATTCTGAAGAGGTAGTTTTTTGAGTGGTTCACCGAAAACATACAAACTGGCAGAGTCACCAGGTGACATTAGGTATAAAATTTCAATTTCAGGTTTAACACCTTTGGAGGACTCAAGATTCGGGAGTACCCCTGACATATCTTCTTGGGCAAGCACCTGATTGGCTTTGTTGCGAACAATAAGGTTAAACCTCAGTTTGTCGCCTTCTTTAGGAAATGCGCCTGCAGAATCAATATGCATGATATAGGGATATCCAGAAGCCGTAAATCCGGTATAGTTCCCGTCCTTTGAGCCCGCACAAGCACTGAGTAAAACGAGTGTTGTAAGAAAAATAGAAATGCGCGTTAAATTCATGGTACTAAGCATTTTGAAGTTTTTGAGTGTATTGGGGTAGAAGATTCTTGATCTTTTCAATTGTTTTTTCTAGTGTACCGAACACCGAACCACCAGAAGCATTTTTATGTCCTCCGCCCTTGAAATGATCCCGAGCAAACTCCTGAACAGAAAAATTGCCAATGGATCTAAACGAAAGTTTAATTATGGTGGGTTGTTCGGCTATAAAGATGGCAAAACGTATCTTGTCAATCATTAACATATAATTCACTATTCCCTCTGTATCACCACGTTGAATATCATATGTTTTATAATCTTCCTTTGAGAGGCTGATAATGGCTGTGTGAAAGTCATCAATTATTTCCAATCGCTGGTTGAGACAATATCCGAGTAACCGTAAAAATTTTTCGGGCATATTATTAAATAACCTTGTTTGTAAATCATTAAGATCGACACCCGCCTCCAACAATCGGGCTACTTTATGGAATAAAACCGGCCGCGTATTAAATTTGAAAGAACCCGTATCGGTCAAAATACCAGAAAGCAGACAGGTGGCCAACTCAGGCGTTATCCGGGAATCCCATCCTGCACTGGCAATAAAGTCGAATATCAGTTCACAAGTCGATGAACTCTCCGTTTCAGAAAGTATATAATCAGCTATTGGTTCCGGATCAATATGATGGTCGATCATTACATTTGTCAATCCTTCCCTGGTATAAATAACTTCACCCATTTTGTCAATACGATCAAAGGCATTGAAATCAAGCATCCAAACCATATCAACTTCCTTTAACGTCTTTGACAGTTCCTCAGGCTGCAAATCATAGATACGTATTTTGTGTATCCAGGGCATCCAGTTGAGGAAATTTGGATATTCGGAAGGCAATATCATGTGGACAGTATGACCCATTCCATCCAATAACATGCCAATAGCAAGCGTAGATCCTACAGCATCACCATCCGGATTCCGGTGACTGACGATTGCCACATCACGCGGTAGACGAAGAAAGGATAGTAATTCTTGTAGTTCCATAGTCGGTAATCGAGTGATTAGGCATTAAAGTCAGCAAAAATACGACCTTCCTTGATTGTGAGCCAGAGTTCATTTACCTTTGCACCGCCATTTAGATCATATTAATTAAAAATAAATACATAATGACAGGCAGAAGAACATTTACTATGATTAAACCGGATGCTGTGCGTCTGGGACATATTGGGGCAATACTCGCACAAATCAATGCCGCTGGTTTTCGAATTGTTGCATTGAAGTACACCAAACTTTCCGAAGAAAAGGCTGGTGAATTTTATGCAGTACACAGCGAGCGCCCGTTCTATGGTGAATTAGTAGCTTTTATGTCTTCAGGGCCCATTGTTGCAGCTATTTTAGAAAAAGATAATGCCGTTGAAGACTTTCGTACGCTGATTGGTTCTACTGATCCTTCAAAGGCAGAACCAGGTACAATTCGTGCTTTATACGCCACAAATATTGGTGAGAATGCTGTTCATGGCTCCGATTCAGATGAAAATGCACTCATTGAAGGAAGTTTTCATTTTGCAAGTGTAGAAATCTTTAATTAATCGAGTGATACAAAAAGGGTGATTATCCAAAACGAAGGATGGTCACCCCTTCTCCACCATCCTCTGGTGCTCCAGGTTCTATAGCCCGAATGTCTTTATATTCTTTGGCTTTTTGAATTACTGTTTTTCGGAGCGTGCCATTACCCTTGCCATGTAATATCCTGACGGATCTTGAAGAGGTCATTAATGCCTTATCAAGGAATAATTCAATAACACGCAACGCTTCTTCCTTTTTAAAACCTCTGATATCCAGGCGATTAGAAATATTTTCATCTGAATTATCTGGGATTCGCACACTTGCCTTGGTCCGGACGTTTAATGGTTCACGAATGACTTCCAAGTCTTTTAAAGGAGCAATCATCGTCATTCCCCCAACACTAATTTGGGCTTTGCGCTTATCCAAAGACAGGATTTCTCCTATTGCTCCACCCGTTTTTAATCGAACAAAAGCACCCGCGGCAAGCTCTGTAACTCCAGCACCTTGTAAGGGTTTTTGAAAATCATAGACTTCTTCGCGAATCGAATGCACTTGTGTCCGCAGACGTTCCTGCTCTACCCTAAGCATCTCTTTCGCTGCCAAGGCCCGCTCTAAACTGCGATCTTCCTTTAGTTCTTTTATAAATTCTTCAACACTCACTGATTCTTTGGATTTCTGAAGTAAGGCCAGCTCTTTGGTCTCCAACTTCAATCGTTTGCGCTGGAACTCCAAGTCGCGGAACATACCTTCATAAGTAAGT
>JBBQMA010000044.1:0-10297 GCA_038328415.1 Chitinophagales bacterium
TTAATATCGCGGGTATTCAGGAACCCCTTTAAATAAACAGTAGCAGGATACGGTGTATTCAGTTGCGTGAATGGTGGTGTAATCAGGAGTACAGAAGGGCGCAAAAGATCTTTTTTCAGCATGAAAATACGAGGGTTATACCGATTGGCCATGTCCGGATCAGGCATTTACTCTCCAAAAAAACGACATAACTTTGCTTCCGTTAGTCGACGACCATAACTCGCGTATCCAGTTTCTGCTGCTCAATAGCTGCTGGCAGGTCCCTGTACTGGTATTGCTGATCGCGAAGTTGAGGTCTGAAACCGGCATCTACAATCGCCTGTTGGATCCCATTGGCCGTAAACCTGAATGGTGCTCCGGCCGCACTGACGACGTTTTCCTCGATCATAATACTCCCAAAATCATTGGCCCCGGCATGCAGACATACCTGGGCGACCTGCTTGCCGACGGTCAACCAACTTGCCTGGATATTGACGACATTGGGCAACATAATCCGGCTCATAGCTATCATCCGTACATATTCGTCTCCTGTACATGTATTCCGTGCCCGTTTCAATCGCTGCAACAGGGTGCCCTCATCCTGAAATGGCCAGGGAATGAATGCCAAAAATCCCTTTGCATCCGCAGGCTTCCTGGCTTGTACTTCTCTCAGCCTGACGAAGTGTTCCATGCGTTCCAGATTGGTCTCAATGTGCCCAAACATCATCGTGGCTGATGTCGTGAGCCGAAGCTGGTGCGCCGTTTCCATAACGGCCAGCCATTCCTCTCCATTACATTTTCCTTTGGAAATGAGTCGCCTTACCCGATCATCCAGTATTTCTGCACCGGCACCGGGCAAACTGTCGAGTCCGGCATCCATCAGAGCCTGCAATACTGCCCTGTGGGAACTTTTTTCCAGCTTCGTGATATGAGCAATTTCCGGCGGACCCAGCGCATGGAGTTTCAAGTTGGGGTATAATGTTTTTAACTCCCTAAAAAGATTACAGTAAAAATCCAATCCCAGATCCGGATGGTGTCCGCCCTGAAGTAAAAGCTGTTCGCCACCCAATCGAAACGTCTCTTCTATTTTTTCCTTGTACTCAGCTATTGTGGTGATGTAGGCCTCTTCATGACCGGGCCTCCGGTAAAAATTGCAAAACTTACAATTGGCTACGCATACATTGGTGGTATTGCTGTTGCGATCAATGATCCAAGTGACATCATTGCCGGGCACGTGATATTGGCGCAGGGCGTTGCCGACGACCATAAGATCGGCAGTACTTGCCTTTTCAAATAACAAGACACCTTCTTCAGCACTAAGAAACTCTCGATGCAGCGCGCGTTCCAATAAATCGATTACGGCCATGACAAATGATGTTGTTCGTTGGTTAAAGATACGTCCGTCCCTGAAAGACTTAAAATTGTAAAATACCCTTTGCAATCAAATACGGTAAAATGATATAGAGAAAACTATCCCTAATCAGGTAGTACATAAAAATAAGGACCACCACTTTCCAGCCGGCCGCTTTGAGCATGGCTTTGAACCCTTGCTCCTTGTAGATGATCAAATACTTTTTGATCCAGCGGGGAGTGATAGCATCTCTAAATTTACCCACATCATTAAATTCGTTCCAACCTAAGACAAAACATTGGGACAAATGTTTTCAATTACTGCTGCGCCCGCTTGGATAGCCAAAGACTGATCACACCAAAAACTAGGTTGGGTATCCATACGCCCAATATGGGTGACAAGCTTTGATTCATGGCAAACGTAGTAGAAAACCGGGACAAAAAGATGTAAACCGCTCCAATACCAATGCCTATGGCCAAATGAAGGCCCAGACCACCGCGCACTTTACGGGAGGCAACGGCTACTCCGATCAAACTCAGGATCAGAATCGTAATCGGATCAGCTGTTCTTCGGTGTTTTTCCACTTCAAATTTTCGGGCATTCCCAGACCCGCGAATACGCAACTTATCGATGTATTTAGTCAGTTCCGGCGTCGTCATCATATCCTTCTGATCCACGTATTCTACAAAATCATCCGGGGCCACATTGAGTACCGTATCCAGTTCCTTGCCAATGCCGGATATCAGACGCTCACCCAAACTGTCAATCTGCCGCACTTCGTAATTGCGGAGCCGCCAATTTCGTTTTTCAGGCTGCCACTGGGCAGATCGTGCTTTAAGCACACTGGTTAATTGCTGCCCTTCATACCGCTCCAGACGCACATCCACCATGGAGGAGTCAGCCTTGCGGTAAAAATTAATGTAAATCTTTTCGCCGGGTTTAAGAAACATGTGGATATCGTTAGACCTTCCCTTTTCATTGGTTGTCCAGATGTATTTATGTTCGAAAGTCAGTCTGTTTTTATTAGCGATAGGAATGAAATAATGGTTGCCTGCCAAATGACCTAATGCAAAAAGAGATGCGCCGATGAGGTAGGGTCTCGACAGTCTGCGAAAACTCATTCCGGCATTAAACATGGCAATAATTTCTGAATTATACGCAAGCCTGGATGTAAAAAAAATAACAGATATCAATGCATATATGGGCCATAAAAGGCCATTGATAAAGGGAATAAAATTGATATAATATTGACTCAGTACTTCCATGATACTGAGTTTATTAAGAATAAATTTTTCAATTTTTTCACTCAGGTCGACAGCTACAGCAACCAGCGAAAAGATCAGCGCGCTGAAGAGAAAGGAACTGGCATATTTGCCAAGGATGTATCTATCCAGTTTTTTCAGCATCTTATAATCGTTGGGTGATTCCGGGGAGCATTTGCGTTTTCCAGTCAGAAAAAGTACCACTTAGAATATGCTTACGCGCTTCTTCCACCAGCCATAAATAAAATCGAAGATTTAACTGGGAAGCCAACATGGCACCCAGCATCTCCCCACTGTGAATAAGATGACGCAGATAAGCCCTGCTTACCGTGCGGCTCAACGTGCAGGGTCCTTCTGGATCAATCGGTGTATAATCACTTGCCCATTTATTATTGCGAATAGTAATGATACCATGTTGGGTATATACCAATCCGTGCCGGGCATTGCGGGTAGGCATGACACAATCAAACATATCGATACCTCTGCTTATACATTCTAGGATATTGGCAGGTGTACCCACACCCATAAGATAACGCGGCTTGTCCACCGGAAGTATCGGACAGATAAGCTCGGTGATCCGGTACATATCTTCGGCAGGTTCGCCTACGGAGAGTCCGCCAATAGCTACACCAGGTGCATCCTGTGCGGCCATGAAGGTTGCTGATTCGACACGCAGATCGTCGTATGTGCTTCCCTGCACAATCGGAAATAACACTTGCCGATGACCATACAGGGGTTGGGCATTTGCCATATGGGACTTACAGCGCAACCACCAGCGATGGGTCAGCTCCATTGATTGTCTGGCATATTTGTAATCAGACGGATAGGGCGGGCACTCATCAAAAGCCATAATGATATCGCCCCCGATGCTGCGCTGGATATCCATCGCCGACTCCGGGGTAAACACATGCTGGGAACCATCAATATGGGATTGAAAAACAACCCCATTTTCGGTAATTTTTCGGGACTTGGCCAGGGAATAGACCTGATATCCGCCACTGTCGGTCAGTATGGGCCGATCCCATCCCATAAATTGGTGTAGCCCACCGGCTCCTTCTAATACTTTCGTGCCCGGACGCAGATATAAATGATACGTATTGCCCAGGATAATCTGAGCCTGGACCACATCCCTCAACTGATCCTGTGTGACGGCTTTTACAGTGCCCAAGGTGCCCACCGGCATAAAAATGGGTGTATGGATGGGCCCATGGTCGGTCTGCAATATCCCCGCTCGGGCTGCGGAATGCGTATCGGTAGTTTCCAGCGTAAACATGAACCGCAAAGGTAGAAGGAAAGCACCAGTTGAACTTATATGGAAATTATGGTCGCTTGACAGCCTTACGGCGGATATCCGGTGCCAGACGATGCAGATGGCTGAGAAAAGCTTGCAAACCCGGTCCACTTTCGGGATCCTCCTCAGCGGGTAAGGTCAGGATGAGCTGCTCCAACTGCTGACGCGTAATGCGCATTTCAAGATAAGAAGACAACGTAAATTGCCAAAGCAAATAGGACTGCGCACCAATAGATTTAACATATTCCGACTCTCGTTGGATGAGGCGATACTTTTTGGCCAGTCGCACAATACGCGCTGACTTGTCCCGACGCAGCAGGATATCAAAAAAGACTGTAAAAAATAAATGCCACCGATGGTCAAAGATTTCCTCGCTGTAGGCCCGTACGAACGTTTCAGCATAGTTTTCGGCATTTTTCAATAAGTCGTTGGCTGATAACGCCCGAAGATAAAAAGAGACAAATACCAGCCGGTTATGGAAGGAAGAGACATGTTTTAATTCGGAATAAGCCTTCCGCATGACCTCCAGCGCTTCGACAGCACGGTTTTGACGGAGGAGCACGCCACTTAACGTATTAACATAATGGATATAATCAGCGTTTTTCTCCCGGATAGAAAGATAACCATACCAGATCGCCTGATCGAATTCCCCACAAAAGTTATGCAACAGGAGTCGATTGCTGTAATAATTGATCAGCAATCGGCGGGAGTAATAAATGCCTTGTTGAAGGAGCTGATCAAATTTATCAAATTTAGACTGCAACCGATCAAATTGCCTGTAGTTGAAGTAGAGGAATGTCAATCGCACCAGGGCCATATACCGGTTATTCCCATCCAACTGTTCCTCGTTAAACACATCGGTCAACCATCGCTCCCACTGGATCGACTCGGACGGGCTGCCCGCGTATTGTTTGACTATATCCTGAGTGGCGTAATGAATTTTATCATTGACATCCCTGGCATGCTCATATTGGGCGCGGTACTGCTTGAGAAAATCTTCGGTTTCCTGGTGTTGACGATACCGCATTCGGATAAGTAGAAAATGGCGGTAATTGCGCACCAACTCATAGATCCGTGTAAAGTTGAAGGCCCGGTGATCCGTGTCCCTGATGATTTTAGATAATT
Organism: Chitinophagales bacterium; assembly: GCA_038328415.1. Lineage (GTDB taxonomy): Bacteria > Bacteroidota > Bacteroidia > Chitinophagales > Saprospiraceae > JAGNXB01. The sequence continues at coordinate 5,009 of JBBQMA010000044.1, forward strand.
GTCGTTCCTCTTCCGGCTGGATCGCATCGGTAGCAATCTGCTGGTCCAGATGGGTCAATTTACGAAACTGCTCATCCACATCAATGGTGGCGAGTCGCTCCGAAACCCAGCTAATGACATAGGAATACTTCCGCTTGTCTATAGATTCGTCAAATAGTTTACCATCCGTCAAATGACGGCTATTATGGTCCATCGTTTCCAGGATGGACACTTTATCCGGATCTGTAAACTGATGCACAGCCAACAACCACCCTGTTTCGTGCGGTAGCAATGAATCTGTAAAATCCTGAAAGCGGGCTAACTTTTGTTTCACCCGGGAAAAGTACGGAATCCGTACGTTTCAACCGCCTAGAGCGAAATCCCTCCGTCGACGCTAAGGACTGCACCATTGATGAAGGAAGCTTCATCAGATGCCAAAAAGAGATAGGCACTGGCCAACTCTTCCACAGTACCCAGACGCTGTAATGGCGTACGGCTTGTGAAGGACTCCAGTACTTCTTCCGGGATTGTTTCCATCATTTCTGTCCGGATAAATCCGGGTGCAATGGCATTACTGGTGATGCCCTTCCGGCCAAACTCTCTGGCCCATACTTTGGTCATTCCTATCACACCCGATTTGGTGGCTGCATAGTTGGTTTGACCAAAATTGCCGGTTAAGCCGACTATGGAAGATGCATTTATGATACGTCCATAATTGTTGACCTCCATAAAGGGTACAACCGCCTGGGCACATAGGTAGACACCCGTAAGGTTCACACTGATCACCTGGTTCCACTTGGCCATATCCATTTTTTTCAAGCTTGCGTCTCGCGTGATACCAGCGTTATTGATGAGGATATCGATCCGGCCATATACCGTATTTACCTCCGCCGCCGCCGCTTTTACGACAGCTTCATCACTGGTGTTTACCAGATGAAACGAAGCGATACCGCCGTGATCCTGAATGATTTTGACGACTTTTTCACCACCTTCTTGGTTTACATCCCAGATAGCGACTTTAGCGCCCTCCCGCCCAAAACGGATAGCCGTTGCCTTTCCGATTCCACTTGCACCTCCTGTGATGATGGCCACTTTATCCTTTAACCGTTCCATGTTGAAGTATTACTGTTATAAATGCAAAACTACTTCCACAAAGAGCTCTCCCGCTTCGATATCTGGACATCACATGTTATGACTTATGTATACAATCAATATTGAAATATCTTATAGTATTGTATTACATGCTATTATGACTTTAGATGTTAAATAGGACTAAAGGCCTTTTTAGCGTACAAATTGTCATAAATATACGTCAATGGGCTTTTTATCCAAATAATAAGCGTAATAAGTTGGGTCAATATACCGATTTTATTTATTTTATGCCTTTTGTCCTATATGAATAATATGCTGTATATAATTGTTAATCAATGATATATTGTATTTTATTATAGTAATATGTTTTATGTCCTATACATATAATTGGGATTTGATACGTTTCCTGCCTCCTTATGACTATACCTTTGTGTCACAATTCAAAAGATAATGAAATCAACTCAAAAAAACCCAGTTATGAAAAAGACAACCCTCCCCATCGAAACGATCGTTGAAAACCAAAACAAACTGGTTGAAACAATCACTGCCAACAACATGAAAGCCATGGAAATCTTCAAAGCAGAAGACGCATGGACGAAAAAGGGCAAAGAGCTTTTCGAGGCTTATGTGAAAGAACAGAAAATCTTGACGGACAAAGTTGCACAGCCAGCTACGTTTGAAAAAGGTTTTGAAGGCGTTACGGAGCAAATGACCAAGGCATTTGAAATGAATTGGAACTATGCCAACAAAACAATGGAATTCTGCCGCGAGACGATGACGTCTATGACGGATAGCAAAGTAGAAAATCCATTCACGCGCATGTTTGATCTGTATAACGACAACATGAACGCTATGCTCGATGCTACCAAGAAAAATATGGAAGCATTCCGCACAATGAGTTGGAACTAATCAACCGGGTTCTACACCTGGTTGTTTTCGGCACCCCTTAAAAAAGCAACAATGAACTGGATGGATTCTAATAAAACCGGAGATTTCTGGAAAGCCTGGCAGGATAATTTTAAAACCGTCATGCCAACCAATCCCGCTGCAGATCAAATGCAGGCCTGGTGGCAACAACAGGAGCAGTTCTGGAAATCCACCATGGACCAAACTGGCAAAATGTTTGGCAATCAGCCTGACTTGGCCCGCCAATGGCAGGATATGCAGTCTTCCTTCCTGAAACAATGGATGGATTTGTCAAAGTCAGCTACTGATCGCAATCCGCTTATGCCCTCTGGTGACATTTCCAACTATTGGAAAAGTTTTTCAGACCAGTCAGAGAAATGGTTTGCTGATGCTTTTAAGGATAAGTTGCCGGAGCAATTGCGTCCACACTTTCAGACCTATTATAACATGTACCGGATGTTCTCCTCACAGTGGGAGAACATCCAGGGCATGGTTCGTAATGGTTTGGTTGATCCTAAAAATGTTTGGCAATGGATCAATCCTAACCAGTATGGTGAGGCCGTTGGCAAAATAATGGGCTTCAAACCTATGGGCGATCTGGACGAAATGATACGCCAGGCCAATCGCTTCTTTGAACAGATGCGCACGACCGTGATCAAAATGATTCCGGCTACGGAGGACCGTTTGATCGAAATGAACGAAACGTTCCAGAATTGGTCAGAGAAACAAACAAATGACTTTTTCCCGTTCATGCATAGCATGCAGGAATTGTTAAAACAAAACCTGGAGCCTTACTTTCAGACGGCTGGTCAGGATACACAATCCGACGTGTTGCGCCAGTTGAAAGATCTCAATTTTTCTTACATCGCCTATCTGAATCATACCCACCGCATGCAGCGCATGGTGATGGATGCAGGTGCTCAGGTACTGCCTGAGATGATGCAAGAAATGCGTAAAAAGTATGGTGAAAACCAGGAGATGCCTGTCTTTGACACCTTCTTTAAAGAATACATGGACCGCCTCGAACACACTATCGTTGAGGTGATGCATACACCGGAGTATACGGAAGTGCAAAATGCCGTCATGCAATCGGGCACTACATCCAAACGGATCTATGACGAGATGATGGAGATTGTCCTGAAGGATTGGCCATTTCTGACCAAAAAGGAAGCGGATGAGTTGGCTCGTGAAACGACCATCTTGCGCCGGAAGGTGCGTGATCTGGAAACACGGTTTAAAACCCTGTCCGTACAGCCACAAACTGCTCCCTTACCTGCTCCTGAAACCAATGCATCTCCCGAATTAACAGACGACATCCTTGACCGCGTCGGCAAAGCGTCGGCGGGTATTAAAGATGATCTTTTGGAGATAAAAGGTATAGGCGAAAAGCTTGCCGAGAAGCTCTACGAACTTGGCATCGTCTCTTTTGAACAATTGTCACGGATGGATGACTACGCATACGGACTCATCGATGCGATGTTACCTGCCTTCAAAGGCCGTGCAAAACGCGATGATTGGGCAAAACAGGCAAAAAAATTGATCAAATCCAATACTCCCGCATAAGCCCTAGCACGTGTACGTAGCCCCTCACCTTTGTCCGGACTTATGGTCTGGAATATAAGAGGGGCTACGTTACCGGCTTTGTGTCTAACCATCCAAATGTTACCCTCTTATGGCAAACTGGACAGATAACCTGGTCGAAAAAGTAAACACGGCGGCTGAAGCTGTGAAGAATATCGGCGATATTAATGATGTTGATGTTGCTACCGCTCCCCGTAACCTGGTTTGGGAAGACGGAAAAGTAAAGCTATATCATTTTGAAAGAAATGAGGCGCCTATTGCCAAAACGCCCATTCTCATCAGCTACGCCCTCGTCAATCGCTGGGCCATGATGGACCTACAGCCTGACCGCAGTTTCATACGCAAACTCATTTCTGAAGGTATCGATGTATATGTGATCGACTGGGGATACCCCACGCGCTCCGATCGCTACAAGACGATGGAAGATTACATCCAGGGCGATCTCGATCAGTGTGTAGAGTACATCCGCCACCATCATAATATCGATAAAGTTAATCTGCTTGGCGTTTGCCAGGGTGGAACCTTTAGCTTGATTTATACAGCACTGCATCCTGAGAAAATACGCAACCTTATTACGCTGGTTACACCGGTTGAGTTTGCCAACAATAACGGCCTGCTCTTCAAATGGGCTAAAACAATGGATGTCGACAGCCTGATTGAAGCGTTCGGCGGCATCATCCCCGGCGACTTCCTGAATTTCGGTTTTGACCTGCTCAAACCGATGAATAAAATGCGCAAATACGTCGGATTTAACGAAGTTGCCAAAAATAAAGATGTACTGATGAATTTCCTCCGCATGGAGAAATGGGTAGCGGATTCCCCTGCCCAAGCCGGTGAAACATACCGCAAATTCATCAAGGACTTATATCAGGGCAACAAATTGTCACAAGGCACCTTTGAATTGGGTGGCCAGAAGGTGGACCTCAAAAAGATTACCGTACCTGTGCTCACGATTTACGCCAAAGAGGACCACATCGTACCACCGGATAGCACCAAGCCGATCAATGATCTCATTGGTTCCAAAGACAGTGAGTTAATGGAATTCCCCGGCGGGCATATTGGTGTCTTTGTAGGTAGCCGGTCACAAAAAGTACTCACTCCGGCCATCGCAAAATGGCTGGTAGAACGCGATAATTAAGAATTTTTCATTCGCATTTGGTTTGGTTGAATAGGTGACGCTCCCCCCGGGGAGCGTCTTTTTTTTGGTGCTTCTTGTCCTGTACCTTAGCCGCTAGTGCTTTGCGTCCACTGCGTGTATATGGCGTTATACCACTTCGTGCACGGTTACGTCCGCTGCGTGCACGTTACGTCCTCAAGACGATGCTTCGCTTGCTCTTCGCATGTCTTGATGTTTCAACTGCGAGAAATATACGGAAATGAATTGCTCAATTGCGTTGCTTCGAAGTGGTGAGTCCTTGGGCCATTAGATCGAAATAACGTCATAATGGACCATCCAGCCAAGCTGCGCTACGGCAGGCGAAACAACGTCAAAAAGAAACAACCCCAAAAGACTTGGCGCTTATCACGCTTTGTCTGCAGGCGGCGGTGTCACAGCCTCCGAAGCGGGATTAGGAGCATCGGGTACAGGTGCTTGTTCAGCAGGAGCTGATGTTTCCGCACTGGGTGTTACATCGTCGGTCATCTTTTTAGCTGCATCAGCAGCTTTTTGGCGCCACTCCTCCATCAGGTCTTCCGTCTTTTTGGCCCACTCCCTGGCGTTGGCCTGGAGTT